>CAKZMA010000462.1 GCA_937127375.1 uncultured Coleofasciculus sp.
GTTATCGGTAGGTATCACAATGAAACGGCTAAACCCGCCCCTACAATTAATCTTTCACGATCTTCGAGGGTATGCTTATTTCTGAGGGCTTACTGAAAAACTCGCCAAACCCTACTTATTCAACAAGCCCGACTGATTACTTTTTCTTTTTCAATGCTTGCGCGATCGCACCTTCTAATTCTCGCTTACTCAACTCAGTAACAATAAACACTTCTTGAAATGTTTTACCAGAGCGAGCTATAATCTTATGTCCACCGCGAATGGGTACAGACACTTTTAACTCTAAGCGAGGACGATGACTTCTCGCCCGTCCAATGACAGCCGGCGTAATCGTTTGAATCCCAGTATAGCTAGTGAGACGTTCTAGAACCGGAATCAACCCGGGTAAGTGAGTTGAGTGATTCCAAACCAGTCTACCGCCATTGGACTTACCCATGATATATTTTTGTCTATCTAAATTGCATGTCGATCAGTTTTGTGCAAAATCATTACCCCCTCTCCCAGACGTAGCAGGCTACGTCTCTACATTTACGCCGCCTCCAGGGGAGCCATGGTTAATCCAGCCCGACTTAGCTGTTGGTGATAGAGTTCAGCTTGTTCCTCAGGACCAACCCAAACAATGGCTTGACCTTCAAAGTGAACCTGATTCGTCAGTTTCCAAGCGTAATCGCTGCTCATTCCGGGAATATACTTCACCAAGCAGTCATGGACGTGCTGAAAGGTGTTGAAATCATCATCCAGAACAATAACCTTATAGTTAGGATAAGGCTTGCGGGTAACTTGACGCGATTTTTCAGGAGCTTGAGTTGGTGCAGCAGATGTCGCTGAACGAGCTGCTGAAATTACCACAGTCATAGGGCTTGTAACAAAATTCTGCTAAAAAATTCAAAAACGTATTATTCTAGTTTACCGCAGTTTTACATCAGTTAATCATATTCATCACGGAAGTCCACCAGAGAAAGCCATCAACCAGATAAAATCCGCCGATTAGCAAAAGCACAATACTGCCAAACCGAATAATTGCGTCAGAGTAGCCCAACAAAAAACGGGTTTGTTTGACCAAACTGGTGAAGAGACTGGCGAAAAAAATGATCGCCGTGTAACCCAAGGCATAACACACCATTGCCAAGGTACTCTGAATCGGGGAACCTGTTGCTGCACCCGCCGTGAGAACGGCAAACATGACGGGGCTGGTGCAGGGAGAACTCACCAAGGCAAAGGTTACGCCAACACCATAGGGTCCTGCGATCGCACCGTTAAAACCCGTCTGAGGTAAGGGTAGGCGTATTATCCCCAACAGCATCAACCCCATAAGGATAATCACGACACCGACAACAATCTGTACATAGCCCCGGAATTGAATCAGTATAGCCCCTGCCCAAGAGGAAAATAAACCAAACAGACTCAGCATGGTTACCACTCCCAGGACAAATAACCCCGCTTTGACCAAAGCATCCCGGCGCGAGGTAATTTCACGGGTGCCAATGTAACTCAGATTTACAGGTAGTAGGGATAAAATACAGGGAGAAATACTAGCGATTAATCCTCCAGCAAAGGACAAAGCCAGTAAAATTAAGGGATTATCAGTACGTTGTTGCTCAAACCATTGTCGATAGTTATTGCCAACCTCGAAGGCAAAATTCGTCAGTGTTTCCCCCAAAGGACTTTGCCAAGATTGGCTAACCGCTAAAATCAGAATCACCGTTGCGCCAAAGACTAATCCAGGTAAGAGAAATTTAGAACGGTGGCGTTGGGCAGAGTATGCCGTTAACGGTTTAGAATGTTTCATAAGTGGGTGGACACAAGTAAAGTTAAAGATTGTCAATGCGGGTTTAGGGAATCAATTGTAGGGGCGGGTTTAGGGAATCAATTGTAGGGGCGGGTTTAGGGAATCAATTGTAGGGGCGGGTTTAGGGAATCAATTCA
>CAKZMA010000463.1 GCA_937127375.1 uncultured Coleofasciculus sp.
GCGGACGTCGCAAATCGGCATCCACCAATAATACCCGTTGTCCCATGGCGGCGGCGGCTTGTGCCATGAATGTCGCTATAGTCGATTTGCCATCAGCAGGAACCGCTGAACTGATTACTACTGAACGAATGGGTTCATCGGGACTAATAAACTGAAAATTAGTCTGAAGCGAACGAAATGCTTCCAAAAATGGAGAAGTATGATAGCGATAAGCAGGTTGACTTATAGAAGATGCCAACAACGGAGTTTTTGATTTCTTGGCTGTTTTCGTCAGTTTATTTTGTTTCTTCAAGGGTTTGTGAAAGGGAATCGTTCCCAAAACCGCTAACCCTGTCCCTTCCTTTAACTCCTCAGCCGAGTGAAACACCTTATCCAATTTTTCGGCTAACAATCCTGCCCCAGCACCTGCCAGTAATCCAGCCACTGCTCCTAAGACTAAACCACGAGGTACATTGGGAGAAGTTGGTGTTTGGGGTTGTTGAGGTTCGGCAATTAGCTGCCAAGGTAATGTCTTTTGGGCGGCTTCAATTTGTAGCGTTTCTCGCACCGCCAGAAAGCGGTTCAAACTCTCGGTGGCGACTTTCAACTCCCGCTGTAAATCCGTATACTGACGGGCAACCACTGCCAAATTCTTCAGTTGCTGACTCATCAACCGTTCCGCTTTGGCGATCGCACCAGAGCGCACTTCTAGCATATTAATTTGATTCGTTGTCTCTACAAGCTGTTGAGTCAGTATCGAACGTAAGGAACTCGGAGATGCCAGAGATTCTGGATTTTCGGGTACAGCACTAGCATTTGCCCCCAAAACAGTTCCGGCTTCCTGACTCAGCAGAGGAAGTAAATTTTGTTGCTTCTCTCGTAGCGCCTGAATCGTGGGACTCTGTTCGGTAAACCGCGCCGATTCACTAGCAATTTGACTTTCAATTTCGGTTAACTGATTCAGCAACTGCTGATAACGCGGGGCTTCTGAGAGGGCGGAAGCCGCGATCGCTTGTTTGGGAGATAGTCCTAATTCTCCTAACTGACTTTGAAGTTGCACCGCCAGGGTGCGGGCTTCATCCAATTTAGTTTGGGTGTTTTGACGTTCTTGGACAATGGTGCTAACTCGACTGGTCAATACTTGACCCTGACTATCAGGATCAACCAGATTATACTCTTGGCGAAATCGCTGTAGTTTTTGCTGGAGACTATCCACCCGCCCTTGAAGTTTTGGCAGTTGCTCTTCGACAAACTCAATCCCCTGTCGTGTACTCGTCTGTTGTTCAGAGAGTGAGTAGTTTACATAGCCTTGGGCAATTTGCTCTAAAATAAATTGAATTTTTTCCGGGTCAGAATCTTGGTAACGTACTTCTAAAATTTTCGTTTGTTGCAGCCGATAAATTGCCAGTTTGCTGCGAAGCGTATTATAGTCAAGTTCTGGATAGCGAGACTGAATTTGTTCCACAATCGGAGTCATCACTTGAGGACTCCACAGCACCTGAATCTGAGTTTCGTAGTCTAAACTGTTGCCTTGACCCCCACCCGATTGATTCAGGGATTCACTAATTTGCTCTAACTGATTTTCACCGGAAACTGACCCCACCAATAACTGAAACTTGCCTTCGTAGTTGGGCGTCTGCTGCAAGACTTTGGTGACAATTGCCGAAGTGACGGTAATCGCCACTCCAGCGATAACCAACGCCCGCCGCCGTGCGATCGCGAGAATCTGACGCAAGTCTAGCTTGTCGTCTTCTGTCTCAGCAAACCCATGCAGGGGCAGAGGAGACAATTGTGATGGTCGTTGTCCATTACGATTGGATAGTAACGACTGATACTCTCCATTTGAACCCATAATTCAGTTAAACGTTGGCGTTTCTAACACTGAGGCTAAAAGTTAGCGGTTAGATCCCTTGTTCCAGAGGAAGTTGGGATACACGATGATTTAAAAAAGCAGGGAGAACTCCTGACGACAGAAGGAGAACAACTTTTTTAGATGTTCTGGTGTACGCTAGTCATGATGAATACTTACAGATACAGCGCTGGTGCGATCAATCAGGACAATCCTTAGAAGGGTCAGGGTGCAGGCACTTTTAGCTGATTCACCTCGTCTATCGCTGCGGTAGATGGGGAAGCCGATGCAGACGAATATCTGAAATCTGTCTGAGACGACTCGCAATTTGCGTCAGAATGTGTTTATGCTCCAATGACCACGATTACCTAGTTGAGATTAACGACTAGTGACTAATTTTGATCTCAACTCAATTTATGCTAGGTGATAAAATTGAAATTTATGCTTTTAACAATTAAAATAATTATAAATAGCTTTTAATTAGAAGCAATCAGCCTGGGATTAATTTTTAATCTTTAGATCCAATAAAATCCGGATATAGGCAAATAAATGTGTAAATTCGAGCGTAGTTCGATATCCGTCTAAGATCCCCAGTCAGTAACACAGTAACATGAGCAATAATGAGACTCTCCCACGGCATAGTAAACCCCTGCGATTGTCGATTGTGACTCAGTTTTATCCCCCTGATTATGCCGCAACCGGACAGCTTATCGAAGAACTTGCCGTTGAATTGGGAAAACAGGGTTTGTTGGTGCGAGTGTTTACTGGACAACCTGGTTATGCATTTCACAGCCAGTCAGCACCAGCGAGGGAGTATTTCCAGCGATTGATAATTCAGCGATCGCGGGCGACTCGGATTTGGTCGAAGCGTATTCGCGGCAAAGCCCTCAATGGGCTACTCTTTTGTCTGCGGGCTGGACTTCATTTACTCAAAACCAGTAGTCATGGAGACATACTCCTATTGACGACAGCTCCTCCTTTTTTACCCATTCTCGGATATTTAGCAAATAAGTTATTTGGACTCCCCTATGTTTGTTTAGTCTACGATTTATATCCAGATGTTGCCGTCGAACTCAACGTTGTTCCCCATCGCCACTGGTTAGTTCGACTCTGGAATACAGTGAACTGCCATATATGGAAACAAGCCCAACAAATTATTGTTTTGAGTCCTTCGATGAAGAATCGAGTCGTTGGCAAATGTCCCCAACTTAAGGATAAAATTACCGTTATTCATAATTGGGCAGATGCCAATTGGATTGTACCAATTGCCAAACAGGATAATTGGTTTGCCCAGACGTTCAATCTAGTTGATAGGTTTACCGTACTCTATTCCGGAAACATGGGTCGCTGTCATGATATGGAGACTATTCTAGAAACCGCTAAACTGTTACAAGATGCTCCAATCCTATTTGTTTTTATTGGCAATGGCGCTAAACGTGAAGCATTTGAAGCCCAAATTCATCAGCTTGGCTTAACAAATTGCCGCTTTTTACCCTATCAAGATAAACAAAACCTACCCTATTCACTCACCGCAGGAGACTTATCTTTAGTCAGTATCAGTCCAGGTATGGAAGGCTTAGTCGCCCCCAGCAAACTTTACGCCGCCTTAGCCGCAGGGCGTCCAATCGCCGCGATTTGTGAACCCCAGTCTTATTTGCAAGGGATTGTGACTGAGGCGCAATGCGGTGCAGCGTTCAGTAACGGCGATGCAGGGGGTTTGGCAGAGTTTATT
Source organism: uncultured Coleofasciculus sp. (assembly GCA_937127375.1). Lineage (GTDB taxonomy): Bacteria > Cyanobacteriota > Cyanobacteriia > Cyanobacteriales > Coleofasciculaceae > Coleofasciculus. Next base: position 3,561 of record CAKZMA010000463.1, read on the forward strand.
CGAGGCTTGTCTACGGATGAACCATTAGTTAAGCGTATGGGTGAAGCTGGTCGTCGTTATTTACAATCCAATTTTACCCCTGATTTGATTGCACAAGAATACTCAAAGTTATTGCATCAATCTGTATTTAAGGGTTGGGAATCATCAGAAGTTTCCGTTCAGTATTCCAGCATTCGGTGGAAATAATCAGCTAAATCGGGGGAGCAAAACTTTAGGGGCGGGTTTTACCAATAATGTTTTGGCACTAACTGATAACTGAACTGAACCCGCCCTTCTAGGAACCTATAGCCGCTCACGCCATCACCATACCGCCATCAACATTGAACACCTGCCCAGTAATATAAGCGGCGGCTGGATCAGCAGCTAAAAATCGCACCATGCCCGCAATTTCCTCTGGCTTGCCATAGCGACCGAGAGGAATATACTTGATGATATCCTCCGATTTAATATCTTTGGTCATATCGGTTTCAATAAATCCCGGTGCCACAGCATTCACGGTAATCCCGCGAGGCGCGACTTCCTTCGCCACGGTTTTGGTAAACCCAATCACTCCGGCTTTGGCGGCGCTATAATTTGCCTGACCTGGATTGCCCATTTGTCCGGCAACAGAGGCAATATTAATAATTCGACCTGATTTTTGTTTGAGCATGATTTTACTAGCTGCCCGCGTGCATAAAAATACACCTGTCAGATTCAGGTCAATCACCGCCTGCCAATCGTCGGGTTTCATCCGCATCAAGAGGGTGTCACGGGTAATGCCAGCATTGTTCACCAGTACGTCTAGGCGACCAAATTTGTCTTTCGTCTCCTTGACGAGAGTCTCAACCTCTTCCAGTTTCGAGACATCTGCCTGAAGTGCGATCGCCTCTCCCCCGGCTTCGGTAATTTTGGCGA
>CAKZMA010000464.1 GCA_937127375.1 uncultured Coleofasciculus sp.
AATCTGCCATCAATGGAGACTGGGCTGGTGCTATCTTTGGTGCGGTTATGGCAGCTGCAAGTGCAGTAACAGCAGGAGCAGGCAATTTAATTGGTCAGGTAGCCACACGCGCCATACAAGGGGTGCAAGCTGCAGCTTCCGGAGCGTTTAACGGTGTCCGTTCCATCATGTCAGGCAGCGGAGTATTAGGTGTCTTACAGCTTGTAGGAGGGGTCGCAGGAGCAGCTAGCCAAGGATTGCAAAGTGTCTTCTCTCAGCTCTCTTCAACTGCATCAAAAGCGATGCAATCTGTGTTGAACGGATTGCAACAAGCGCCACAAATGATTTACAGCGGCATTGATGCCATCAAAAATGGTGATTGGTTTGCTGCCATTCAAAACTTCTTTAACGGCGCTGTCAGCCTAGGTAAGAGCTTAGGCAACTTTTTTAATGATGCAACAAATGAAGTTCTGAAATATGTGGACAAGGTAGGTAGTACAGGTCTGACCCTTGCCGGTGCGATTAAAAAGGGAGGAATTAATGCATGGCTGTCTGGCATTGATTCGCTGTTAGGAACTTGGGAAGAAGAGATTCAAACTGCTGTTGACGAAATTGATAAAGAAGACGAAAGTGATGGAGAAACATCCACAAAAACTTTGGAATATCGTGCTAAGGAACGTAGTGAGGAAATCCTTGAAGAAGTCAGTCAACTTGGGCCTGAAGAACGCAGAATACGGCTACTAGAACTATTAGAACAAGTCCCCCCCGATCTAAAGGCTCAAGTTTCTTATCAATTGACTCCCCAATACGTCGAAATGATGGAGGAGCTATCTGTTGTCGAGCAATTAGAAGTCCTCAAAAATTTACCACCCGATTTTCGATCTCAAGTCGCTGGTTACATCCAAATGCAATATATTGCAATGGAAGCTGCTGCTACACCTGAGCAAAGAGCTAAGTTTCGTGAGTTGGGGTACGCTCCTGGTGAGGGAATGTGGCGTGAAGAACATCCAATTTTATTGGCTAGTGAAGGAGATTGGTTGCCAGATACCTCGTCATGGAAGAAATTCGCTGAGGCTGTTTTTGACTTTGCCGGTGGTTTTGCTAGCTCAGTAGCAAACAACTTTACGTTGGGTGCATCCGATAAAGCTTGGGAGTGGGCAGGATATCGCATCGATGACAAAGGAAACGCTTACTACGTAGGTCGAGTGTTCGGGGATGTAGCTTCTATTGTTGGAGGGGGAGCTGAAATCATAGGTGGTGGGGCAGAGGTGCTTGGTAGTGGTGGAGCCGCTGTTGCTGCTACGGCAGGTGGGGCAACTGTCGTCTTGGTTCCTGCTGCTGCCGCTGGTGCTGCACAGGGAGTTGCTGTTGCTGCTCATGGAGCAGGTGTAACAGTAACAAGCGCAGCCAACTTGTCTAAGGACTTAGATAAATTATTCAGTGTTGGCAATGATAGTTTTGGTGGTAATTATAAACCTGTACCAAAGGATTTAAAAGACGGATTGCCTGGGTTTCCAGGCACCGAAGCTACCAAAGGAAAAACTCCTGTTCAAAAAGGAGGAGGGATACGAAAAAGATGGAAAGATAAAAAAGGTAATATTTACGAATGGGATAACAAGAAGGGTGCTGTAGAAAAATATTCACCAAACGGAAAAAGGCATCTTGGCGAATTTGATCCCTATACTGCAAAACAGACCGGATCAGCAAGAGCAGATAGAAAAGTAGAAAAGTAGAACGCTAGATGGAAATAGTAAGAGTCTTACGATGGTACGACAAGTCAGAAGAACATCTTGTCGATGAATGTACACTTAAGGGGATTTCAGTCCATGAACTTCAAATAATTTTCTGTGAGGATGAGGAAAATCCTATGTATGACTGCTATTCGGTAGAAACTAAGCAAGCTTGTGAAATCAAAAAGTATTGCGACGTTGAGTTTAATTTTAGTAAATATGACTATTTCGTTGAATCATACTCGATTTAGCTACTTCAAGACTGCGATTTTTATGACACGAATTCGAGGTTAGCCATGATTCAAGATTATTCAGTCCGTTTTGCCTCTTCAGAGGACAGCATGGAACTATCTGAGTTCTGGCGTAAATTCATGTATGAAAGAAGCAAAAATGACAATTCAATCATACTTAATCCGCACTTTCAGGTTGAAGAAAGCCTTTTAAATAAGTTATCCGATCCGTTAACTTTTTGCTGGATACTTGAACACTTCGTTAGTAATACAGAGACATATAGACCTGGTATTGGATTTCTCATCGGACGCTACCATGACGAATCCCCGCATCCCAATCTATCTCAAACACTCTTGGAAAGACACCGCCTCAACCATCCCTATCAATACCGCCGTGTCGGTTCCGTTCTTGCCCTATACGTTCAACCAGAACACCGCACCCCTAAAGTTATCAAACTTCTGGTTGAGACTGCCCTGCAACACGCCGAATTAATGAAGGTCACCGACATTGACCTCATGGTCGGAGCCCAACTCAGCGGTCTCCACTCTCTCCTTGAGAAACTCGGCTTCACCCAAACCGCTGTTCAATATACTCGACACTATGACCTACCCGAAGGAACCGATCTTCCCAATCTCCATCCTCCAATTCCCGAAGTTGAAGACTTCAAACCACCTGCCCCACGCGCAATTCCTCTGAGAGACCCTAAAACAGGGGAACTTGTCAAGAGTCCTCAAGGGGAACCTGTTTTCCTTCAACCGTTAGTCAGTTTCTCTGAGGTGGAAGAGATTAAACTGCCTGTGTATCCTACTCCAGTACGCGACCCCCAAACCCAAAGTTTCGTCTTTGATGTTCAAGGGCAGCTAGTAGTGTGTCCTGTTCTCCGTGATGAAAACGGCAATATCTTCACTCACAAAGGATTGCCACAGTTTCAAACACCAGCTTATGAATATATCAACGGCAAACTACAGCTCAAGCAAGACACCGAGGGGAACTACATATTTTGCGACGCAGAACGGGATTCTATTGGAAGGATTTTGTGTGACTCACATGGGTCACCCATATTCCAGAAACCTTTTTTACGCCGATAACTGCTAGTAAGTTCATCTTTTTAAGCTACCTCTACTACAGCATTAAAGCCATCCTAACTAAAAAGTTTCGCTTTCTTCCAAGGGCAGATATTGTATACCTATAAATAAATGCAAAAACGTACAACTATCCGTTTACCTACCACTTGGGAAAACAATGCTATTCCGGCAAACTGCGACAACTGGATTTGCCCCAATATCAGACCCTACTGGAAATTAGTCCGAAGTCCTCAATCAGACCAAGTTATTTTATCGAGACTCGATGGCAATCATCAGCATCTATTTTCTCCTACCGAGGGTCATGCCCTACGTTACTTTACCGGACAATTTACAGTCAAACAAGCACAGCAAGCGTGTCAACAGAACATAAAAGACGCAGTTCCCCCCAACTTAGTAGCACAACTGCTGCAAAAATTAATGGCTCTTGAAATTATTGCCTCAAAGGAAGCCCCAGAAAATCTAGCTGAACCCAAGAACCAGGAAAATTTGCTCATTCCCAATTACTCAAGTTCTCCCCTTAAAACTTGCCTACAGTGGATTGCCAACCCCGATGGTTACTGGTTACTCCGCAACCCAGAGAATGTCACATTTCTACAGGTGAGCGATCGCGATAAAGGGATAATTGAACAACTTGGTGTGCGATCGCTCTCAGGGATTGCTCAAGAATTCAGCATAACTCAAGACGAACTCAGACAGCTACTCCAGAAACTAGCCGCCACTGGGATGTTGACAGGTACCCATCCAGCTAAACCCCGTCGGCGTAAATTCACCCCCTTACAGCTACTATTCTTCAAAGTTTCCCTATTCAACCCTGACCCCTGGCTAACCCAACATATTGACAAAT
>CAKZMA010000465.1 GCA_937127375.1 uncultured Coleofasciculus sp.
ATTTTCATACGGGCGTTGTTTCAACTCACGCCGTCGAACCGTCAACCGTCTTGCCTAACTCTCCTCCCCTCCGACTTATGCCTCAACCCCAATGGCACATTCAACCCTCTCCAGATGTTCCCCAATGGTTCCTCGATGCGGTTAAATCCTACGCCCCGGCATCAGAAGGATATTACGCCGCCCAATTATTATGGCAACGCGGAATTCGGGAGTTAAATCAATTAGCTGGATTTATTAATCCCGATTTATATCAACCCGCGAGTCCCTTTGAATTTGGTCAGGAAATGAAACGGGCGCTGCAACGATTGCAGCAAGCGCGGGATAAGGGAGAAAAAGTAGCAATTTGGGGAGACTTTGACGCAGATGGGATTACCGCAACCAGCGTTTTATGGGACGGATTGGGGCAGTTTTTACTGCAGAACCAACACCTTACCTATTACATTCCCAATCGTCTCACCGAATCTCACGGCTTGAATTGTTCGGGAATTGAGCAACTAGCAGAAGCGGGAACCCAACTGATTGTCACCTGCGATACAGGCAGCACCAATCTCAGCGAAATTGAGTATGCTTCTAAGTTAGGAATAGACATCATTATTACCGATCATCATACCTTGCCAGAGGATCGCCCAAACGTCGTTTCGATTATTAACCCCCGCTACTTTGCCGAAACCCATCCCCTGTTTCATCTCTCTGGTGTGGCGGTAGCGTATAAATTAGTTGAGGCACTGTATCAAACATTACCCGATAGTCCCCAACAACCTCTAGAAGACTTATTAGATTTAGTAGCAATTGGTTTAATTGCGGATTTAGTCCAACTGAGTGGTGATTGTCGCTATTTAGCCCAACGGGGAATTCAAACGCTACAGCAACAATTGAAAACCCGCACCCGTCCCGGTGTAGCCAAGCTTTTAGAACTCTGTCAACGCAGTGGCGATCGCCCCACGGATATTTCCTTTGGCTTAGGTCCAAGAATTAATGCCGTGAGTCGGATTCAGGGGGATGCGTCTTTTTGTGTGGAATTATTAACCCGTCGCGATGAAGCCTATACTCAAACCTTAGCGTTAGAAACCGAATTAGCGAATAGTCGCCGCAAATCCTTACAGAAAGATATTACGGAACAGGTTAAACGAAAACTGGCACAACTTGACCTTTCAACCACCTGTGTTATTGTTCTAGATGATCCCCAATGGTCAGCGGGAGTTTTAGGCTTAGTTGCGGGTCAAATTGCCCAAGAATATGGACGCCCGACGGTTTTATTAAGTACAGGTTACGAGTGGGGAGACGAAGGTGCAGAGGCGCAGGGACGCATAGACGTAGAGGAGACAAAGGAGAAAGGAGAGTTAACTCCACACTCCGTTAGGGCGGGTTTTGAACAAAGGTTATCACCAATAGGGCAACGAAATTCCCTAAACCCGCCCCTACACCCTCAAAACCAGGTTCCCTACGAGGGTGGCGAAGGGTCAACACTCAACACTTCGCCGATCGCCAGAGGTTCTGCCCGTTCAGTGAATGGAATTGACCTGTATGAATTAGTCCAATCCCAAGCCCATCTCTTACACCGATTCGGCGGACATCCCTTTGCCGCTGGGTTAAGTTTACCTGTGGAGAATATTCCCTTATTTAGCGAAGGGATTAATCAAAAGTTACGCCAACAACTCGCCGCCCAAGACGCCTTGTTAACCCCAGTTGTTACCGCTGATATTGTCGTAACTGTTGCGGCTTTAGGCAAAGCGTTATTCCAGGAACTTAAACTCTTAGAACCTTGTGGCATGGGAAATCCGGTTCCAAAATTGCTAATTGAAAACTGTTGGTTTGAATCAGTTTGGAATCGTAATACCCAGGACTTAAAGGGAAAAAAGGTACAATATATTAAAACCGAACTAGAAATCTGGGATGATTCTACAAGTATGGGATTTCCCGGTATCTGGTGGGGACATTATCGAGATGAAGTTCCCAAGGGTCGATGTAATGCGATTGTAGAACTGGATTATAATAACTTTAAAAAACGTCCCGAAGTGCGCTTAGTGGCGGTTCAATCGGGGGATAGGATTTCCTCGTTTAATCTTCCCAGTCAACTGGATTGGATTTTAGATTGGCGCGATGGGATGCAGGAGGATAGCGAGAACCTGCTGTCGATATCCAATCCTTTGACGCCACCCGCCTTAGTGGGCGAACCAGGAAAAAATCTCACCCCTGAACCCAGTGATCCGTTAACCGTTCGCGAATGTCCCATCAGTTGGGATGAATTGCAACTCTGGTTTAGACGGGCGATGCAAAGTGAACGGAAATTAGCGATCGCGTATCCGCCACCACCTCAACTCTCATCTCGCCCGGTGTGGGAGACATTAGTTGGACTAGCTAAATTCCTCAGTCGCACCGGGAAATCCGCTACCCTAGGGCAATTGCAAGACAAGTTAGAATTAAGCGATCGCACCTTACATCGGGGACTCACCGCCCTTTCTGGGTTAGGGTTTCAGGTAACCCACCAAGGCGGGTCAATCCAAATTAGTGGGTTGATTGGGGAGTTGGATGGAGACGCGATCGATCCAACCACACAGGAAAGCATTCAACTCTTTTTATCGGCTATCGAAGAAGAACAATTTTTGCGTCAGTATTTTTATCAGGTTCCCTTGTCCACCATTCATGGAATGTTAGCGCTATCAAAAAATAGGGGCTGCTGAAAAAGTGCTGTGGTGAGGGGGAGATGGGGAAGCTGGGGGAGCAGAGGGAGCAGAGGGAGCAGAGGGAGCAGAGGGAGCAGAGGGAGCAGAGGGAGCAGAG
>CAKZMA010000466.1 GCA_937127375.1 uncultured Coleofasciculus sp.
TCTAAATTAGGGCATTTTTCGATTCAACCCAAGCCAAATCAGAAATCGTCTCAGTCGCAGGAAATAGGGGAGTATTCCAGAGACTCGGCGGATAGACTAGCCGCGAATGTGATGCGAAGTCTAGAAACCAAGGGTTCCCAGGAGACGGAAACGCCAACAGTGCAGCCTAAGTCCGAATCAGGGATTTCAGTTGCTGATGTCGTCGGACAGAAAATGCCCACCCTGACGCCACACACCCTGAGTCCACTCCAGAGAAAGTTAACAGTCGGGCAACCGGGGGATAAGTACGAACAGGAAGCCGACACAGTAGCGGCAAAAGTTGTCGAACAGATTAATTCTCCCACGTCCCAGCAATCCGTACAAGGAAAAGTAGAGCCTGTCGTTGAGCCAACAGTGATGCGTGATGGTGGAGTTGGTGGAGGTGCGGTTGATGCTTCTATTGAGCAAGGTATTCAACAAGCCAAAGGTGGTGGACAGGGGCTTTCAGAGGACGTTAGAGAGCCAATGGAGCAGGCGTTTGGGGCGGATTTTAGTGGCGTGAGGGTGCATAACAATAGCAATGCTGATCAGCTTAATCACTCCTTAAATGCCCGCGCGTTTACGACGGGTCCGGATATCTTTTTTAAGCAGGGGGAATATAATCCAGGAAGTCGGGATGGGCAAGAGTTATTGGCACATGAATTAACTCATGTAGTTCAGCAGGGAGTTGGTCAAAAACAAACTTTGCAAAGAACTCTAGGGGATGGACATGACTTAACCTCTCCTCGTTTCTCCAAATTGCTGGATTTGGAGGAAGCATACGATGACGAAACCCTGATTAAGAAAGGCTCCTCTGGTCGAGGTGTGCAAGCTATCCAGCAAGCTTTATACGACATCGGCATCCCCCTGCCAAAATTTGGAGCAGACGGGGAATTTGGCGCAGAAACTGATGCCGCAGTTCGTCAATTTCAAAAAGGCAAAGGTCTTGTACCCGATGGACTGGTTGGTCCGAAAACAATGGCTGCTCTTGATGCTCGTTTCCCACCTGTGACTCTTCCGGCTAAGGCTAAATTAAGAGCTACGTGGAATTGGTCTTGCGTAAAGGATATTCTCTGTCCTTGGAGTCCTCACACGGTTGATGTACTGAGTTCCTATACTGTCAAATCCTTTGATAGTATCTTCTGGGATGACGAGAAGTGGGATGGTAAATCTTGGGTTGTAGATCCATTTCCTGGTGGAGGATACCAAAGCACATCTGACAGGGAAATTGGTCTTCTCAATGATGAAACCTGCGAGGCAGTTGCGGAAACTCTTTACCACGAGGTACTCCATGCTAAGCAACCTAGTACCCACTCTACTACTCAAGAGGTAGAAGGCTATGCTTATCGAATTGGGGAGGAATTTTCTATCGGAATGGGTCTCTCTGGGTTTCCTGAACTTCGCTCCAGTGATGCTCAAGGGCGGGAGTATGCTGATCAAGCTAAGGTAGACGAATTTGTAGCGGCTGAGTACCCTTCAGTTGCAGGAGGAGGAGAGGAAATCATCGGACGATTAGGTTCTGGTCCTGATGTGGAGGTTCTTCGCCCAGATGGTAGTGTTTATGTTCGACCTGCAAAGATTGGTGAAAAAGTTCCTGGTCCAATCCGGACAGTTAACGAAGTGACACATGATACTTCTAAATGGACATGTTAATCCACTTTTTCAGCTACTTTCTCAATGTCGTTAACCCGAATCCTCCTATGTCTCCTACTCTCACTGGACAAACGGTTACCATCACTTATGAGTCAAACCTAGCTATAGGTCATGGTCACTTTGAACTGAATAACCCCGACGATTCTCCCCTTTCAGCTTCTGTGAAACATCTTTGGTTAAAGGTAGGAGATGAGCGTCAGTTAGTACAGCCAGTTACTGTCTGGGATCGAGAGGAACAAGTCAGTTTAGACCCCCAGTCTTTCCAAGTTAGCGCCAATGATTCTTTGGAATTTTATATGACTTTTCCCAAAATAACAGATCAACCTGCCTTTGGAGAGTCTGTGGGGGTCGTATTACAGTTGCAGGCAGGTGAGGTTTGCCTAGAAGCGACGTCTCCTATAAAGTTGGTAAGGCGATGGAGACGGTAAATTAAAACGTCAAATCGGAGAAAAGGTATAAGGTGAAGGGGAAGCTGTGCGATCGCGCTTGGGAATTTGTCCTGGAAAGCCCCATTTAACGAGACAGTAGATAGCAAAATTAGCTGTGTTAAAATGACAATCTAATAACGTGTAGGCGATGGCTGTTTTGGTTAGTGCGATCGCGGATACAGAAACGCCAACAGTACAGCCTCAGTCAGAATCAAGGATTTCAGTTGCTGATGTCGTCGGACAGAGAATGCCTACCCTGACTCCACACACCCTGAGTCCACTCCAGAGAAAGTTAACAGTCGGGCAACCGGGGGATAAGTACGAACAGGAAGCCGACACAGTAGCGGCAAAAGTTGTCGAACAGATTAATTCTCCCACGTCCCAGCAATCCGTACAAGGAAAAGTAGAGCCTGTCGTTGAGCCAACAGTGATGCGTGATGGCGGTGTTGGTGGAGGTGCGGTTGATGCTTCCGTTGAGCAAAGTATTCAGCAAGCCAAAGGTGGCGAACAGGGGCTTTCCGAGGACGTTAGAGAGCCAATGGAACAGGCGTTTGGGGCTGATTTTAGTGGCGTGAGGGTGCATAACAATAGCAATGCTGATCAGCTTAATTGCTCCTTAAATGCCCGGGCGTTTACGACGGGTCCGGATATCTTTTTTAAACAGGG
>CAKZMA010000467.1 GCA_937127375.1 uncultured Coleofasciculus sp.
TGCTATCTCAAGCAACCCTTAGCCGCCGCGATCACGATTGGATTTAGCCTAAGTTTTAGTGCAGTATATCTGGGACAAGGCATTGCCGGATTACCCCCAGTGTCTTCTGCTGATTGGTATTGGGTGGGCGCGATCGCAATTTTCGGATTATGGCTGCTACGGGCTGGCTTAACGCCCCACTCTAGCAGGCTAGCTCAATTGTACGCTCAAGCCTGCGATCGCTGGGCAATTGCTTTGTCTACTACGGAACTAGGACTACTGACACTACAAAGCGCCAATATGTATTTAGAATTCATTCCATCCAGTTGGCAGTACCTGAGTGCATCAATGCTCATTGGTGCTGCTATTCTTTACCGATATTGGCAATCTTTTCCCAAATTCAGTATTTATGGCATTAGTTGGGCAATAGAATTGACAATAGCTAATGCGATTGTACTGCTTAATGGTTCATCCTTAATCCTCGGTGCTGCGAACATTATCCTGGCTTATGTAACACTAATTCTCAACCGTTGGTGGTTTGCTCCTTTGGGTAGGGAAGACGGGGAGCATTTAGAGACGTACCATGGCACGTCTGGAAGATGGGGGGGGAATTGGCAAGAGATACTGGAATCTTTACCCTTAGTTTATGCCCTAATTGGCATTAATTTGCGCTTTGCTTATTTCACCCCTTATACGGGGTTGCTTACCCTAGGTACAGCTTTAACAGGCATCATCATCGGGCGTCGCCGTCTGCAAAGGAAAGCCATCACCTATCTTTTCCTAGCAGGTATTTCCCTTGCCTGGTACGAACTGGTGATTTATACCCTGATTGGCATTAGTTTACACTTTTTTTATTTCACCCCTTATACAGGATTGATTACTCTAGGTGCAGCTTTAATCGGCATCAGCGTCGCCTATCACCGTCCTCGCTCCAAAGGGATCATTTATCTGTCCCTGGCAGGTATTTCCCTCGGTTTGTATGAATTGGTCATTTATCAAATACTGCGAACTGATGGAGCAAATCCTGGGGACAGCTTTATTATTTTAGCGGCGATCGCGGCTGTGATTGGCTGTATTTATCGTTCACTTGCCTGGTTTTTGCGTTGGCAAAGCCTGTTCCTTCAGAACGTATCGCGCGATCAGATTAAACTTTTTAATATCAGCGTCACCCAAATCAAAATTACTGCCCACATTCATTGGGCAATGAGTACTGTCTTGATGGTTATAGCGACTGGGATGTCTGTAGGAACCCCACCTAACCTGATGGGATTCGTGGGACTTGTCATCAGTTTGCTACTGGCTAGTTATGCGTTTTTTCAAGGAAATTTGCGAATTCAACAACGCCAGTTTTCTCCCTCATTTGTCTCATCTTCCCCATTTTTACCAGAGTCTCACATCTGGATATACGCCGGATTAACCGAGGTTGTCGCCATTGGTATTTATGCTCGTTTGATCTGGACACCGTTGAGCCTACTTGATCCCTGGAGAGCCATAATTGCCAGTCTATTCGCGATCGCTGTTTATCAAACGTCCTGGTGGCGGTGGGGATGGAATGAGCAACCTTGGCAAAGATACGCCACGATATTGCCTCTTCTGAGCATTTTAATCAATCCTCAAACCCTCTCTTCTTTTAATTTATTGGTTCTTGCAGGTTTTTATGCCTGGGTCACCAATCGCCAATCTAATTTACGTTGGACATACTTAAGTTTATTTTTCATCGATTGGGTAATTTGGCGTGTTTTGCAAAGCCAGCAGGTTACTGAACTCTTAGCGTATGCTGCCGTGATTGGTTATTTTTTCCTCTACATTGCCCTAGTTGATCCAGAATTAAGATTACCGCAAAAACGGAATTGGCGTCACTACATCCGCTTACTGGGTAGCGGCATAATCTGTTTGGTGGCGTTAGGGTTTCATCAAGACGTTGGACTCATTCCGGGAATTATTAGTCTGGTTGCTATTGTGGCTGGATTAGGACTGCAAGTTCGGGCATTTTTAATGGTTGGAACGGTCACATTTATTTTTACAGTATTCTACCAGTTAGTCTATTTGGGTTTTCGCTACCCATTCTCTAAGTGGATTATGCTCATAATTGCTGGGATTATTTTGATCAGCATAACCGCTAACATTGTCAAGCGACGTGAGCCAATTCTTGACCTTTTTCAAGATTGGATCGATCAATGGCGAGAATGGGAGTAGACTAGGTGGGGACAATTAAAGTTAACGGCGGAGATCGTCATAACAGCTTATAATTCCTCAGTACCCCTCCAGATGTCTCTGTCGTGATTGCAATTTATCCAGGCAGCTTCGATCCGATCACTCTAGGACACCTCGATATCATTGAGCGTAGCTGTAAGCTCTTTGAGACCGTTATTGTTGCTGTACTCCGCAACCCGAGTAAATCGCCATTGTTTACAATACAAGAGCGAGTACAACAGATTCGCGGCTGTACCCAGCATCTCTCGAATGTCGAAATCGATAGCTTCACAGGTTTGACTGTGGACTATGCCAAACTCAAAAATGCTCAAGTTTTACTGCGGGGACTACGGGTGCTTTCAGACTTTGAGAAAGAACTCCAGATGGCGCATACCAATCAAACCCTCTGGGATGAAATAGAAACCGTTTTTCTCGCCACGTCTAACGAGTACAGTTTTTTAAGTAGTAGCGTAGTGAAAGAGATTGCCAAATTTGGCGGATCTGTTAACCATCTTGTTCCCCCGCAGGTTGCCCTAGATATTTGCCGATGTTACGCCCAGAGTCATCCCGCATCGAACCCAACCAACTCCCAGAACCCAACCCCCCAGAGAAACGCCTTTCCTCTGGAACCCCCGATGTAGATATCCAGCGAGAACTGACTAAGCTAGAGGAGATGCTGTTTGATAGCCCACACATCCCCTTGACCAAGTACACGTTGATTGATGAAGAAGCGTTCTTAACCCAATTGGATGTAGTGCGGGCGAGTCTACCAGAGGCATTTGAAAAATCTCAAAAGATTGTTCAGCAAGGGGAAGATATTCTCCTACAAGCGGAAGACTATGCCCAAGAAATCCTAGAAGCCGCTGAACGACAAGCTCAACAGATTCTGGATGACATGGGGATTGTGCAACAAGCAGAACTCGAAGCCAAGCAAATCCGGCAACGGGTTCAGCAAGAGTGTGAAACGCTGCAAGAACAAACCCGGACTGACATTGAACAGATGCGCCGCCAAGCCCAGCAGGAATTGGCACAACTGCGCCAACTCGCACTCGAAGAATGCGAAGACATTCAAAACGGTGCGGATGATTATGCTGATTCTGTACTCAATAGTATTGAGCAACAGCTTACTGACATGCTTAGGGTGATTCGCAATGGACGTCAGCAACTTTACCAGGATGTACCACCCGGACAACCGCAAGATAAAGACGGGATTGGCGGAGCTGGGTCTCGTTCATCCTCAGCGTCACCGAAAAAGAAGAGTGGTTGACACTCACCCGGCTTAAAGCGCGGGTGATTCTTCCGTCGTAGGGATTCCAATGAATTTACCCTCAGAAAGCATCTTGACCGTGTGTCCCACGGCTGCAAGTCCACGAATGCAGACTACTTGAGCGGCTGCAACGTCTCTATCGGTTGTGTAGCCGCAATGACCGCATGAATGAATGCGCTGGGATAGCAGCTTTTTACCCGTTTCGGTTAGGCAGTTGGGGCATATCTGACTCGTTTTCCTAGCATCAGTTTTGAGGAAAAACACACCACGCTTAAAGCAACACTGCTCTAGTATCTGGAGGAACTGCCCCCACCCAGCATCCAGGCAGTGTTTACCTAACATTCCT
>CAKZMA010000468.1 GCA_937127375.1 uncultured Coleofasciculus sp.
GAGTGGTAGCGCTTAGAGTCCTGTTGGTAGCAGTCTCTAGGCGTGGTGCGATCGCCCCTGTGGGGGTGGTCGCTCTCTATTTTTGAGGTATAGTACCCTTAAACATTATTGAAGCACATTTGCGTAGAATAAGCATAGAATAAGTTTAGAATGAGTTAATTTTTTAGAAAATGGCTAAGGCTTACCGAATAACCATTCAGCTTAGTGAGGCTGAGATGAGGAATTTAATCTTCTGGGCAAGGTGGCATGGCAAGCCAAAGGCTACCTATGCAGGGCAAATAATCAGCGCTCGAATTGAAGCCAATGTACCTGTGATTAATGGGCTGCTAGAGGATGAAGCGAAGGCTCAAGGTTGCACTGTTGATGAGCTAAAACAGCGCTGGCTGAGTGAAGAGAACTTTGGTCAGGATGTTGACGAGGTTGAGGAATGAGGAAAGTGAGGGTGCGATCGCTCTTTTTCTCTTGACTTAATGGAGAGGGATGCGATCGCACTCTACCGACGCCCAAAATGTTGTCCCCACCACTTCCAGCACTTCTTGTAAATGTTCTAAGAGGCTGCACTTGGAATTCCCCTGAATTCCTACCAGGGATTAAAACGGCTAATCTATTGATGTCCTCTTCTGTCCATCTTATGGATTCTTGAATTTGCTATGGGTACAATTTTCTTGGCAGATACAATTTATGGTAAGCGTCCTAACACAGTTCATTCTGAAGAGATGGTAAGAAAAATTGGAATAGAGTGTTTGTATTACATCACTCATATTGATAATGTAAAATCTATTCTCCATAATGGAATTTTGTCTCACTCTGAGATTTCCAGGAGTGATCTTCAACCTTCAGTAATTTATAATCAGCAAGTTATAGACAGGAGAGGTAGCAAAACTCTGCCTAATGGAAAACGTCTATGGGATTATGCAAATCTATATTTCCAGCCAAGGAATGCAATGCTTTATTCTTTGGTCTGTAAGTATCAGAATACGGGGAAAGACCTAGTTATTTTATCTGTAAAGAAGACCATTATTGATAGCAAGCATGGTGTATTTATAACTGATGGCAATGCTGCAAACCATGAAACCGAATTTTATGCCCTAGGGGATTTGAACGAATCTGCTAAGCAGGATCTCTTTAAGAGGCTTAGAAAGCAGATAGACAATGACTGGTGGAATAGAGAAGACGGTTCAAAACGGAAAATAATGGCAGAGTGCCTGATACCTAAAAAGGTTGCACCTAGCTATATACAGGGCGTGTATGTTGCCTGTGACACCATAAAGCAAAGAGTCAATGATATTATTAATTCCTCAGATACCTTAACTGCACGTAAAATTACTGTTGCTATTGAACCTAAAATGTTTTTCAGACCTGATTCAAGATCACGGATTGGCAAGAAAATTAGTCTTGTAAATGGTGACTTGTTCTTTTCCAGGATGCAGACTTTAACGATTAGTGTTAATTGCGTTGGTGTTATGGGTGCGGGTCTTGCTTCTACTGCAAAATACCGATTCCCTGATATGTATGTTAAATACCAAGACTTATGCAAACACAAAAAACTAGCTTATGGTTCTCTGTATGTCTACAAAAGAGAGTCTTCTGTTTTTGCTGATTTAGCTGATGAGTATGTACCCTTAGAAGACATAGAGTCAGCTTCTCAAACTTGGTTTCTTTTATTCCCAACCAAAGAACACTGGCGGAATAAGTCGGACATTGATGGCATTGAGAGAGGTTTGCAATGGCTTGTTGATAACTACAAAGCTCAGGGTATAGAGTCATTGGCTATTCCTGCTCTTGGTTGCGGAAAAGGTGGGCTAACTTGGGATGTTGTTGGTCCTTTGATGTGTAAGTATCTAATCCAGATGGATATAGATGTTGCCATATACCTTCCTGCTGAGAAGAATATACCTAATAGTCAAACAACCCCAGACTTTTTACTGTCTGCTGTGGATTTCTGATTTCTCCTCGTAATACATGGTAATTATTTATCAGTACCAAGGAAATGACGAGTGGAAACAACTCAATGGTGGACTAAAAAATGTTTCTGTTGGTGCTGATGGAACTCAACACCTCGGCTTCGCTCGGTGTTGACGCTCTCGCAAGTCGAAGCGTCAATACTCACCTACCTGAAGCGCCAAGCCAGCGAGGGCGACACAGAAGCCGAAACCCTCCACACTGAACTACTGGCGGATCAAACCAACACCACATACACAGACCTATTCAAAACAGAGAGAAAGGTTAACCCTCATCGCACCCCTGGCGGTGCTTACATTATTGACTAACCTTCGTAAACTTCCCTAAAGATTAACTAAGAAATCTTTCGTTAATGTTGATAAAATTAAAGCAAATTATTTATCATAACATTAAAAAGTGAATAAAAAGTGAGGGAAAAAGATGGTCACTTCAACCACCACACAATTCTCTAGAGACGAACTCTGTGAACGCTGGGGAATCAAAACGACCCAATATTACGAACGACTGCGATCGCTCAACCTCGACCCCAAACATCTAACCGAGGGGGATATTGAGGAACTCGACAGATTAGACGCCCATATTAAGAATGGTGGCAAAATCAAGGACTTTGCAGCCGAGGAAAACAGTACACAGAGCGAGATAGCACCAACCACAGAACAAGGAGCGATCGCTAGATCCACCCCCGTAGAACCCGACGAGGAAAACACCCTCGGATTAGCCATACCCGATCCCCCTCCAGAACCCGAAACCCCAGAATCGGAAATCTTCCGCCATGCGGCTGAACTCAAAGCCTACTACGCCACCCACCCCGATTTAGTCGCATTACATCTAGCCTCACAAATGGGAGAGGATGATTTACCCCCAGACTTAGCCGCCAAAGTCTATGAGGTGAGAGAAGCGGCTCACCCAAAGCCAAATCAACGGGATGTCGCCGCCGCCATTTTACAGAGGCACAAGAATCAGACTTCAGGAAAATCCTAAACGTACTGAATGCAGGTCATTCCGCTTTAATATTAGGAGAACTCGGTCTAGCCGATGGATTTCCCGTCGCTCTAACTGAAGAATTCGGTGCAATCTTAGCCACCTATAAAGGAAGTGGGAAAAACTTCCTCGTCTCAATTGCCGATCAAATGGGCGTGGATACCGTTGAGGATAAACTCAACGAAGACGGCGAGATTGTGGGAGAAAGGAAGCTGACGCTGGAAGAACTCAAAGAAGCGATCGCATCTCAAGCTTCTGATGATTTAATCTTCATCTTGCCAGAAGCCAAACGACTTCCCGCAGGGATTCGCTATTGGCTCCAAGATTTAATGGCTGACGGGTTACGATTGTGCTTATTTGCCGTAACCAATCCCAGCCGCGATATTTTTCTAGAGACTTTAGAAATAGAGTTGTCTCCTCCAAGCGATCGCGATATCCGGGAGAGGATGAGACAAGAAGCCCAACGACTGGGAATCAGCATCGATGAGAAACGACTGGCGAAGCTTCAACCCCTAGCCGGACAGAATCCGACATTAGCCCGAAAAGTATTAAGGGCGGAAGCCCTGGGCTTGAACCCAGAGAATCCAGAACACCATCAATATATTGATATCTCCCCGATAATCATCTCTGGAATTATGGCGTTAGGGGTAGTCAGATTTATCGGCATGGGCACCGGGAACCGAGCGCTCTACATCGTTGGCGGCGTGGCGCTGATTCTGGGAATGATACTCAAACAACTAGGACGAGTCAAAGGAAGCAGACGGAGGTTAGGGCAATGATGGGGCTAACTCACGCCGTTATCTCAGCAGCGGCAACCAGTTTAATACTACAATCAGCCGATC
>CAKZMA010000469.1 GCA_937127375.1 uncultured Coleofasciculus sp.
CGATCGCCAATATCAACCCCTAGATTCAACACTCGCCCTTCGATTTGAGATCGCAGCGAGATATCCCGCAGGGGTTGAGTGTTACCTTTATACTCTATGGGTTCTACCACCCATCCCGTTTCTGCGATCGCGACATCTACGGCTGTACTGGTTTTCTCTTCTGCACCAGGGGGTTTGGGTTGCGCCCCAGCTTCTGTCTTGGGATTAATGCCACATCCAGTGAGAGACGGTACAAGTAAAATAATCCACAGCACCAGAAAACCCAAATAGTTAGGGCTTGCTGAATAACTATTGTGGTGAGGAGAAGCTGAGGGAGCCGCAGACGCTGAATGACTCAATTGATTCGGAGAGTACACGCTTTTAGTTCCCATTAGGGTAAAGTCGCCAAGGGGTATTTTAAAGTTTCTTCATATATCTACTCTAAATGTTACCGCCTATTAATCATGTTGCCTATCAAAAGCATCGCTACTGGATGAACAGGTCCCTCGCGATCGCAAAATCTGCGGGGGAAGCTGGGGAAGTCCCCGTTGGTGCAGTGATTATTGATAATCAGGATAACCTCATCGCTACCGGAGAAAATCGGCGAGAACGCGATCGCGATCCTACCGCCCATGCGGAAATCCTCGCCCTACGTGCAGCCGGACAAGCCTTAAATACCTGGCATTTAAACACCTGCACCCTTTATGTCACCTTAGAACCCTGCGCCATGTGTGCTGGGGCGATTATCTTGGCGCGGCTAGGGTTGCTGGTGTATGGTGCAGATGACCCCAAAACTGGCACAATCCGCACCGTTGCTAATAGTCCTGATAGCGCTTACTCCAACCATCGCTTACCCGTCTTAGCTGGAATTATGGAAACCGAATGTCGAGAGTATCTGAAATCCTGGTTTGCCCAACGACGCCAGCGCGATCTACAATCAACGCTTAACCATGACATTACTAGAACTGTCCCTTCAGTAGACGACAGGGGTAGTCAGACCTCATAAGGTAAGAGTGGAGAGTCGAAACACACCAAAAACAGAATCCCTTATGATGCAACTCCAATCCCGTGAACAGAACCAAACTTCCTCAACCTTGGACAAGCCTGATTCAAAGACGGTCAATTCCGCCAAAATAGTTCCCGTTAACTCCAGTGTTTCCCATTGGTTAACATCAATCCTCTATCCGTTGGGGCGTCGTATCCTCATGCCCCTTTATTTTGGGCGGCTGCAAGTGACGGGACAAGACAACATTCCCCAAACCGGTCCAGTTATTCTAGCACCCACCCATCGATCGCGTTGGGATGGGTTAACCATGGCTTATGCGGCTGGGAAACCTGTCACAGGAAGGGATTTGCGGTTTATGGTGTCGCAAGATGAAATGAAAGGATTACAAGGCTGGTTTATCCGCCGCCTGGGTGGGTTTCCGGTGAATACGAAACACCCGGGAATCAGCAGTATCCGGCATAGTGTCGAACTCCTGCGTCGTGGCGAAGCCTTGGTGATGTTTCCCGAAGGGAATATTTTTCGTCTTGGTGAGGTTAATCCACTTAAACCTGGTATGGCACGAATTGCCCTGCAAGCCGAATCCAATCAACCCGGTTTGGGATTAAAAATTGTACCCGTTAGCATCCGTTATAGTGAACCTGTTCCTCAATGGGGTTCTGATATTGACGTTCAGATTGGATCTGCTTTAGATGTCGCCAAGTATTGCAACCAGTCGGCTAAAAAAGGCGCTCAACAGCTAACCACGGATCTGGAAATAGCACTGAAACAAGTTGATCAAAAGTTGGAAGTAATCAAAGAAGCTGTTTAAGTTGGTGGGAAAAATTAAAGTTATCGGTGGGAATTGTCATTCGTCAGGCTTAAATTTCCGGCTGGCGCTGTACTATAGGTTGATGTGAATAGTCCTCCCCCTGGGGTTAGAGTTAAATTCGGGGTAACAATAGAGATTGAACTTCCAGGTATTTCCCAGTAGGGTGAGGATGATCCCTGGACGCTTCATAATTCGGTTATTTGGGTTGGACTTGAGAGTATATTAAGCGGTAGGGTGTGCGATCAGCTTTGCTGGTGCGCTTCGCGCGATCGCGCTTT
>CAKZMA010000470.1 GCA_937127375.1 uncultured Coleofasciculus sp.
ATGTCCCATTAACTCAACTGAAATACAGAATCTAAAGAAAAAGTTTAAACAAAAACATAATGCTAAACTTGTTATAAAAAATGGAGAAATTTTCTATACTTATGAGGGGGATTAATAGCGCGGGCTATGCAAGGGGCGCACCTCGGGAAAAGGGCGCATAGACGTGCGCCCCTACGTCGCCTCAATCATTGGGTAGTGAATCCGAATCTGATGGTTCTGTATATTGACGAATATACCTCAAGGGTTGCGATCGCGCCTATCCAGGGTACTCCTGCACCTGGGTGCGAAAGCTAGCACTCGCGCCTACCCTGACTTATGTGAAGATTCTGTAAAGATTAAACCCTTAACATAAAGACTTGATGAAGATGTAAATTATTAAAAATAATTTAACCATCTCTTTACAAAACTTTGGCAAAATATATTTGCACTCAAAAAAAAAGTGTATATTATACCAAGTAAGCGGCTTGGCATCTGTAATTTAGGTTACATAAAAAATTTAGGTTACAGAAAAGGACGGGAAAACGAGAAGAGGTCAATTCCGCCATGATAGCGCTGTGCAGAAATTCCTCGATTCGCTTTCTCTTGCCGTTTATGCCCTAGCTGAGGATAACATCTGAACAACCTGAGTTTTTTGTTAATTAAACATGGCTAACTTTACACTCCAGTTACTACATGCGGCTGACCAAGAAGGGGGAATCCCAGCGATAGAGGATGCGCCGCGCTTTTCGGCTGTTCTCAACGCCCTGAAAACGCAAGATATTGATGGTATTCCTGGGGTTGACTTTCCCAATACCCTGGTTTTATCGTCCGGAGATGCTTATATTCCCGGTCCCTTTTTCTCCGCGAGTCGCACGGCGTTTGGTAGTGCTGGACGAGGTGACATCTTAATCCAAAATGAGTTAGGCTTTCAAGCGATCGCCTTTGGTAACCACGAATTTGACCTGGGTACGGGTGCGATCGCGGATGTGATTGCGGCGGATGGTGATTATCCGGGAACTCAGTTTCCCTATCTCAGCGCCAACCTGGACTTTAGCAGTGATGAAAATTTAGCGCCCCTTGTGGTGGCGGATGGGCAAGAAGCCGACACTATTCCCAATAGTATTGCAGGCAACACCATTATTACTGTGAATGGGGAACGCATTGGTGTTGTTGGTGCGACGACGCCAACCTTACCTCAGATTTCCTCTCCCGATGATGTCGGCGTTGCGCCGATTGAATTTGATTCGGCTAATCCCGCCGATATTCAGGCGTTAGCCACAGAAATTCAAGACTCGGTCGATACCCTGCTGACTAATAACTCAGATATCAATAAAGTCATCCTGCTGGCGCACATGCAGCAGATCGGGATTGAAGAACAACTGGCTAGCGCTTTGGCAGATGTAGACATTATTGTCGCTGGCGGTTCCAATACGCTGCTAGCTGATGAAACGGATCGCCTTCGCGCTGGCGATGAAGTCGAAGGTGCTTATCCTATTCTCAAGACAGCCGCTGATGGCAATCCCGTTGCTGTAGTTAACACCGACGGGAACTATAAATATGTGGGTCGCTTGGTGGTTGACTTTGACGAGAACGGTGTGATCATTCCTGATAGCATCGACCCTACGATCAGTGGTGCTTACGCCACCGATGAGGAAGGCGTCGCCGCTGTGGGTGGGACTCCTGACCCCGATATTGTGGACATTACTCAGACGTTGGAGGATGTGATCGCTAGCCAAGAGGGTAATATTTTTGGCAATACCGAGGTCTTTCTTAATGGGACGCGCAGCGATGTCCGCACCCAAGAAACCAACTTGGGAAATCTTACCGCCGATGCGAACTTAGCGATCGCGCAGGAGTCTGACCCCAGTGTGGTGATTTCCCTGAAAAATGGGGGTGCGATTCGGGGTAATATTGGTGTCGTCACCTATCCCCCTGGTTCAACCGATCCCGAAGATATACTCAAACTCCCGCCCCAACCCAACCCCCTCGCTGGTAAGGAAGAAGGCGATATTTCTCAACTGGATATTTCCAACTCCCTCCGCTTCAACAACGAGTTAACCTTGGTCACCGTCACTGCCCAAGAACTCCTGGATATTATTGAACATGGGGTTTCCCAGACACAAGCCGGTGCAACTCCAGGGCGGTTTCCCCAAGTTGGGGGGATGGCGTTCAGTTTTGATGCTGATTTGCCCGTCGGCGATCGGGTTCAATCCTTGGCGATTCAGGATGGTGATGGTAATGTCACGGATGTGGTTGTTGCCAATGGTGAACTAATTGGCAATCCCGATCGCAGCTTCCGTGTGGTAACATTAGCCTTTCTCGCCGATGGTGGTGATGGCTATCCCTTCCCCATGGGAGACTCTGCTAATCAAGTCAACTTGGTACAAGCCGACGATGCACCTCGCACAGGGGTAGCCACGTTTGCGCCGGATGGTTCTGAACAAGATGCATTAGCGGAGTATTTGGTAGATAATTATAGCCAAACGCCCTTTGATAATCAAGATGTACCTCCTGCACTCGACACTCGCATTCAAAACCTAGACGTTCGTAGCGATACCGTCCTTGGTGAAGGCGCGATCGCGGGAACGGATGCGGCAAATACCCTGGTTGGTACCACAAATCAGGATTTAATTCTCGCCTTTGCCGGGAATGACCTCGCTGCTGGTGAACTCGGTGATGATCTGATCCGAGGTGGCGATGGTGATGATGTACTGCGGGGGGATCGGAATAGCCGCAGCGCCCAAGTGGGTGAAGCTGGAGGTGATGATATCATCTACGGGGGTGCAGGGAGCGATCGCATTGGTGGTAAGAGTGGTAACGATACCCTATTGGGTGAAGCCGGTGATGATCAAATCTGGGGCGATGATGGCGATGATATTATTTACGGCGGTTTGGGTAATGACACCTTAACCGGCGATGACTTCTCTGGTGGTCAAGGGAGTGATACCTTTGTGTTGGCTGTTGGAGAAGGAACGGACACTATTGTTGATTTTGAAGTGGGAACTGACGCGATCGGTTTGGCGAATGGTCTCACCTTCGGTCAGTTGTCCTTTAGTGAACAAAATGGGAATACCTTAATTAAGTCGGCAGATGATACGGTGTTGGCTATTCTCAATCAGGTAAATGCTGATAGTTTAACTGAGACTTCTTTTCTGGTGATTTAACGGATTCATCCCACGCTGTAATTTAATTCAGCGTGGGGTACTGATCGCCGGATCAGCTAATGTGCCTTCATCCAAAGATACGAAAAACTGTCTGATTTTGTTGTCTCGTAATTAGGTGGACAAATTTAAAGTTAACGGTTGAGATTAGGAAGGAACAGTAAGGGTTTGAGGGCGATTTACTTGCACTGGCTCCGGAGCGTACCGTTTTCTGTTGTCCGACTAATAGGTTGGTGGAAATAAACTCAACTATATTAAGTTATGTAAATACAGGGCGAAGCATTCACGACAACAATTTAGCCGTAGAACCGAAAAATAGGAACGCCAATGCTTCTCCCTACGAAGGATTACTGCACCGACGCTCTACGGATTCCTATACAGAATCATCCCACCGACTCTAGGATCATTAGGATCGACGGCTTGCCCACATATCAACCCTATAGACCACTGATATTCT
>CAKZMA010000471.1 GCA_937127375.1 uncultured Coleofasciculus sp.
ACGTTTCAACAAAACCCGCCCTGGCTCAAAATGGAGGTGTGTTTTAGGCGATCGCACCTTCATTTGGTTGGGACGGGTTCTGGCGCTTTGATGCCCAGGATGTTTTCCAGCAGGTCAAAAATGGTTTGTTTGGTTGCCCATAACAGGGTGCAATTCTGGGGATTAAGGCTGAGGGACTTCAACCAGCGATCGCAGGAATCACAGATTGCTTCTAAATGCTGACAAACTAGATGCGGGGCTATCTCGCTGGCGCTTTGTTCTAGGACTTTGGCAGTCGCTTGGATTTGGTTGGCGAGGGTGGTGGCGTTGGCATCTTCCCAGGTTAATTCGGATAAGGACAAGGGTTTAGGAGTCATCTGCCAATTGTTTGCTGGGTTTAGCTGGATAATGCCTTGTTGATGGGCTTGGTACAGTAAGATACAGCAACGGGCATGGGTAGATTGGACGCGATAGAGGCTATCGGTTGGCGTAGGTTGTCCAGCCGTAGTGATATTGATCGGGGCGATACCTGTGAGGGGGACATGGAAGCTATGCCAGCGCAGGGCGTCCATGCCGATGGCTTTAACTAATTCTTCGGGAATCAGGTCAGGTATGGGATGGATTTTCTGGGTGGGTTGGTGGAAGGCATAGAGTTTGATGGGTTGAATGATGATGAACTGAAATTGCTCTTTGGTGTAGCCCAGGCATTGCATCGCGGCGGTGAGTTGGATGTTGTAGCCTGTGTAAGTGGGAGGGCGAATAATAATGATTTTGTCGTAACCCTCTTGGAAGAGTTGATGGTAGCGGGCAAGGTCTTCTAGGAGTTGGGTAAATTCACCGTCGCGGTGTTGGAGAACTCTGTCGTATTCGTCGCCAAAGTCGGCGGTTTTGATGAACCAGTCTTTGGGTTCGTCTTTGAGGGCAGTTTGTTCGATGTCGGGGGGTAAGTCGGTGGCGAGTTGGCGCGACATGGAAGCTTTGTAGGTTTTGGGGTGGGTTTTGAGGGTATTGAGGAAGGTTTCGGGGTTGGGTGTTTGTTGGCGAGTTGTAGTGACGGTGTGATTGGTTTGTTGGAGCAGGGTTTTGAGGGTGTCGGTGAGGGTACAGCGCAGATCGGCTGATGAAGTGAGTTGCCCTGGGAGGATAGGTAGGGTATCGAGGTAAGTTTGGTGTGGTTTAGTCATGATGAGGTTTTGGAGTGATGAGGGTTGAGGATGCGATCGCACCTTTGGGGGATGGTTGAGATACAATCACCCGGCATAGGCACAATCAGCACAGAAAATCAAAAAACTATTTTTGATACAACACCTTTGATTGGGTTGATGTACCTTTTAGTCCCAATTTTCCTCCCAGCTTAATACTTGCTTCAGCATTGATATACACCGCTTGAGTTGCCTCTGCTTCAACTTTATAACTAATAGATTTGTTGGTGTCATAAAGAGCTTGAAGCAAGGAATTAATGGTCTCATTGACATTCCCTTTTGATTGAGATATTTCTATAATGTCCTTGGCTAGAGAACCATAGGAAGATAAAACCATCATCGGATCTGCTATTTTGACTTTAAACTTTACATTGCTAACAGATTTTCCTGTTGGTTTCATTTCATCATTGAAAGAGTGTATTTTGTTTTCTATTCCATCAAATCCAAATTTATCAGCTAAAAAAGTAGCCGCCAAAGGAGTCGTTTCAAATTCCAGCTCAAGGCTCTCTACTTTATTCAAACTAGATTCCGATGTAAATACTACTTTACCTCCTAACTCACTCTGAACTTGTACTAGACCATCTAAGACATAACCGCCCTCAGCATTAAATGCCAATCCAATTTTTCTGTAGTAATTGCCATTTTCTTTGATACCTGCCGCATTGATAGCAGATAGATCGATCTGACCTACACTCCATGGACTACTAATCTCTCCTGTGAAATATGGATTAAGAGAAACTTCTGTGGAATTATAGTTTTGAGAAATCAAAAGATTCAGTATTGGATCAATTGAGTCAAAAGGCGTAGGTATTTCTTTGAAAGCCCATACTCCAAGTCGAGTCATATCTTCATCACTGTGATAGTTGAAGACATACTTAATTTTAGTGTCCAAAACTATATCACCTTCTACTCGCCCTCCAACCTCTGTCTCGATTGTTTTACCCGCAATCTTAACGTTTCCAGATTGATATCCTGCTTCAGCCGATCCTCCAATTTTTCCGGCACTGAGACCTATACCAATGGAAGGCGTAGTCGTAACGCTATACAATGAATTTTCATCCTTAGCTAATTCAAACTTATATCCACCACGAATATCGGCTGCACCTTTGATAATCTTGTCAAGCCTCAAATTCCCCTCAATTTCTCGCTTAGAACTATTTCCTAAAATTTGATCAACCAATAATCTGACTGCATCAGCAAAAGCTTTCTTTGCCTTTTCAAATGCCTCTTTTACTTCTTGTGCAATCTCATTTCGGACTTTTGGAAGTTCCTGTTTTACAAATTTATAAGCTTCCTCATCCGTTTGATACCCGCGACGGAATAGGGAATCTAAAACCCGCTTCCGTTCTTCTGGATCGGTCAGTAAAGCTTCAATCTTTCGGACTACGCCAATAATTCTGTTTTCAGCATTGATAATTGCTCGTTCTAAACCTGTCCGCGTTGCTGCAATCTGTTGATCCACTTCATTAATCTTGTTGTACAGATGCCCAGTTTTATCACCAAAAATAGCATCAACAACAGCCGCCACAGCTTTTTGAGTACGAGGTTTGATCCAATCAACGGCTTCATTGGCAAAGCTTTCAACAGAACTGACTGCACTTTTCACCCCATTAGCAATGCTATTTGCTAAAGGTTCAGCAACACCATCATAAAAATTCCAGCCAAATGCTCCAACATTTCGCAGCCGACCTAAACCATCAAGAATCTCGCCCTTAAATTCTTCAACCCAATTATTAATACCACCAACTAGGTCATTAATTGTGCGCTTCATTTGATTGGCAGCTTGTTCAATCAGAGCATTGATCTCACCTCCAGTCCGGTAATGCGTCTTCAAGAATTCAATAAAATGCCAAATAGCATCTTTAACACGGTCTTGAATCCAGGTGACCTTACCTTTTAGCCAGCTTCTTGCTCCATTAATAGCCCCCTTAAGATTGTTCTTGGCATTTCTCAAGTCATCGCCAATAAACGGGGTGTTATAAACCTGCCCAGGAATCTTGCTATCAATTTGACCCAAAATCCAATTGGCTTTATCATCAATACTAATTTTAGGAGAATTAGCTTGTCCATCAACCCAGACATTGGCATTGTGACGAGCATCATCCAAAGCACGATGAACTTTTGCCCGTTGTTCAGCGTTCATCTGATTCAGAAGTTGTTCTAACTCCTGCTCATAGCTGCGTTTTTTCTGTTGGAGTTCCCAAATACGAGCGTTAGCTTTAGCCCGTTCGGGAGTGGCAAAATTGTTTAGTGCTGTGTCATAAATGCGCTGAATACGCGGGTCAGCAAAAACGGGACCAGAAACACCACCAGAACCGCCATTGCCATTACCGCCACCAACTCGCCAACCCGGAGGTGGTCCCTTTTGAGTCATCGATAGCAAATGCTGGAATTTAACGATTAGGTCATAGTCTGT
>CAKZMA010000472.1 GCA_937127375.1 uncultured Coleofasciculus sp.
TCGCCACACTAGACCTCATAGCCCCAAATTTAACGAGGTCAAACCATGAAATCTCAAACATCCAAAACCTGGAAAAAGAAACTCTGGCTATTAGCCGAATTCCTAATTCCTAATCTCATCGGCTGGTTGTTCAAATCCAACCTGGAACCCGGCGTCAGTCTTTGCTTTCTACTGTGGAATTGGCTAATGGATGAACAGACGCAATCCGATGAACGCCAACGCCACAAATCCTGGGTCACGTTCTTAATTCTTTCGGGTATGGTGTTAGCGATATCCTTCAGCCAACCTTCACCCCCGGTTGATTGCCAGACACCTGTCACCCTCCAGTCTCCACAATCCTCAGCCTCAGAGCGGTTCCAGGGAGCGTCTCGACACTAATCCTTACCAATATGACAAAAGACAAATGACAAATGACAAAGGACAGCGATACAATCATGTATCTCTACTTTCGCTGACCCATTTAAGACAAAGGACATAGCGTGCTTCTAGCGATATGTAGGGGCGCATGGCGTGCGCCCACGAGTATAACGAATAACGAATGACAAATGACAAATGACAATTCTCGCCGTTAACGTTACTCCCACCTACTGACTCATCCCGTTTTCTGCTTATGCAACTGTACACATCCCGGCGTCGAACCAAGATTGTAGCCACGATTGGTCCTGCTACCAGTCATCCAGAGATACTCAGAGATCTGATTAAAGCAGGTGCGACAACGTTACGGCTCAACTTTTCCCATGGCACTCATGATGACCATCAGCGTAGCATCCGCCTGATTCGCCAAACCGCCTTTGAACTGAATCAACCCGTAGGTATCCTGCAAGACTTACAAGGACCGAAAATCCGCTTAGGCAAATTTGAGAACGGTTCGATTACACTAGAACGAGGCGATCGCTTCACCTTAACCAGTGAACCTCTAATCGGCACTCAGGAGATCAGTTCTGTCACCTATCAACCCCTTGCTGATGAAGTCCCTAATAATGCCACGATTCTCTTAGATGATGGCAGAGTGGAGATGCAGGTGGAAGAGATTAATCGAGAGAAACGCGCCTTACATTGTCGGGTCGTTGTCGGTGGTAAACTTTCCAATAACAAAGGGGTCAACTTTCCAGGGGTCTACCTCTCCATTCGCGCCCTCACGGATAAAGACCGCCGGGATTTGATGTTTGGCTTAGACCAAGGGGTCGATTGGATTGCCCTTAGCTTTGTGCGTAATCCCCAGGATGTCCTGGAAATCAAAGAACTGATTACCAGTGCTGGGAAAGATGTTCCAGTTATTGTCAAAATTGAAAAGCACGAAGCCATTGAACAAATGGAGGCTATCCTCTCCCTCGCTGATGGGGTGATGGTGGCGAGGGGTGACTTAGGGGTAGAATTACCGGCTGAGGATGTGCCTATCTTACAAAAGCGGCTGATTACCACCGCCAATCGTCTGGGAATTCCGGTGATTACCGCCACCCAGATGCTGGATAGCATGGTCAACTCTCCACGCGCTACCCGTGCAGAGATTTCCGATGTAGCGAATGCCATTTTAGACGGCACCGACGCGGTAATGCTGTCCAATGAAACCGCCGTGGGTAACTATCCCGTAGAAGCCGTCTCCACGATGGCAAAAATTGCCACCCGTATCGAACAAGAGGAAATTGTGCGGAATATGGAAGATACCCGCCGTTCAATTCCCAATGCGATATCTCAGGCGGTGGGTCAAATTGCCGAACAGTTACAAGCCTGTGCAATTATGACCCTAACTAAAACGGGTTCCACTGCGCGAAATGTCTCTAAGTTTCGCCCCTCAACTCCGATTCTGGCAGTAACACCCCACGTCGATGTGGCGCGACAATTGCAACTGGTGTGGGGAATTCGCCCCCTATTGGTGCTGGATTTACCGTCAACGGGTCAAACCTTCCAAGCCGCAATTAATGTCGCCCAGGAAAAGCAGCTTGTCGCTGAGGGGGATTTGGTAGTGATGACAGCAGGGACATTGCAAGGGGTGCCGGGTTCCACGGATTTAATTAAAGTGGAAGTGGTCACGGCTGTACTGGGTCAAGGGATTGGCATTGGTAAAGGGTCAGTGAGTGGTTTAGCGCGGGTCGCCTATAGTGCGGCAGAGGTGAATAACTTTAATCCGGGCGAAATCTTGGTGGTTCCGTCAACCAGTGCGGATTTTGTTGATACCATGCGTAAAGCATCAGGGGTAGTGACGGAGGAAGATAGTTTAACCAGCCACGCGGCGGTGATTGGAATGCGCTTGGGAGTTCCGGTGATTGTCGGCGTGAAAAATGCGACTCAGCGGATTCGGGATGGGGCGATTATCACCCTGGATACCCAGCGCGGTTTAGTCTATTCTGGGGCGATGGCAGCGAGTCCAAGTAGCAGTGGGGCGGTCATGGTGTGATAATTACCGTGTGGCGTAGGGGCGGGTTTAGGGATTTGGGTTTCGCGATTGATGATCACCTTTGTACAAAACCCGCCCTGAGATGGTGGTGTAGGGGCGGGTTTAGGGACTTGGGTTTCGCGATTGATGATCACCTTTGTACAAAACCCGCCCTGACCAATTGAATTAACACACCTTCGAGTTAACATCGGTGGGTTACGGCGGATAGGTTCACTGAAGGGCGATTGCTTCTGTGAAAATACCGCCTAACCCACCCTACCCCTGTACATCTATTCCAGACTATCGCTGGGTTTGATAAACTTGTACAGGTCGATCAATCCCTTTGAAGCGATACTCGTCCATTAATTTCAAGCCTTGCTTGTGCGTCAGTAAGGCATAGGTATCTTCACTGATCACACATTCCCCAGGCTGACAAATCGCTTCCATTCGCGCCGCCAGGTTAATGGTTGCGCCTAAGGCGGTATATTCGACCCGTTGAGAACTGCCCACATCTCCCACCACGGCTTTGCCACTATTCACGGCAATCCGTAATTGTAAAGGTTCTAGTAATACTCCATCGCCATTAAGTTTATCTAAACGATTCAGCATTCCCTTCGCAGTCGCCAAGGCGCGGTCAGCATGATCCGGTTGAGATTCGGGAGCGCCAAAAAATGCCATAATGCAATCGCCAATATATTTATCGAGGGTGCCATTAAAGGCAAAGAGTTCTTGCAGCATCTCCTCAAATAAACTATTCAGCAATTGAGCAATCTGGACTGGACTTAACCGTTCTGAGAGCGCGGTAAAGCCGACAATATCGGCAAATAGGATACTGATTTCGCTTTCGGCGACGGGTAAACGACCATCGGGTAATGTTTTATAGGCAATGAGTTGTTGAACGACGGCGGGGGAGTGATAGCGTTCTAACCGTTGGCGAATCATTTCTTCGCTGGTGAGTTTCTGGGTCAAGAGCCAGCGTTGTACACTCGATGCGACCAGATTGGCTAAGGTGGAAAAAAAGCTGAGGTCTTCTTCGCCTTCTTGCGTCCAATGGGTTGACGAGTGATGGGCATCGGCATATAATACGCCAACTACCTTATTTTCATCCCAAAGGGGAACCGCGATCGCGCTGCGAATTCCTTTGTACAGGATACTGACTTCTCCCTCAAAGCGTTGGTCAGCTTGGGCATCGGCGGTTTGAATCGCGACTTTTTCGGTAAAGACTTTTTGACAGATACTCCGACTAATCCAATGGCTGGACTCGGCTAAACTTTGCTGCTGATTGACGTTTCTGGATGCCGCATTAAGTAACTCTAATTCCCGTGAACCCGTTACATCGACCAATAAAGCAATCCGTTCGATGCTTTCAAGATAGCGAAAGACCACATCCTTGACCCGTGAGAAAATGGCTTCGATGGATTCAGCCCCACTTAAACCCTTGGCTATCTCAACCAAGTCCTTAAGCCGAGCAATGGTTGTTTCCTTGACGCTAAGCTCATCCCCTTTATCTTTCGCTTGTATCCATTGCTGTTGCAATTCTTTAACACTGCGAAGGATAGTGGCTTCTGCGGGTATCTGTTCGACTGGTGGGACGGTGTTGGTTCGTCGAGACGGAGCCGCTAAAATAACCACAATGCTGACATCCCCGAACCAAATCACATCTCCGTTTTTCACCAGTTGCGGCGAGGTAATCTGACGTTCGTTCAGTAGCGTCCCGTTTTTGCTCCCCATATCCTTAATCATCCAATTGTCGGTTGCCGTTTTCAACAGCCGAGCATGATATCGGGATACCCCTTCGTAGGGTAAGGTTAGGTCGCACTCCGGTAAGCGACCAATAGTAAATACATCCTGATTTACTGTCACCGTTTTTTCGGTTTTTCCTTGGTGCAGGCGCAGTTTGAGTTCAGCCATACTTAAGATACGTCCTGGAAGCGAATATGGGGCGCAAAACGTTTTTCGATAATCCTAATCCCGTAGATTAATCTTAGTGCATTGATTTAGGAACACCCGCCGTTCGGATCGAATGAGATAAAACCCCCACGATCCGGATCTCACAGCTTCTGCGGTGAAAAACTGATTCGGCTAAACGTTTACGCCCGGGCAGCGATCAATATTATAATGATAGGCACATTACTAGACCAACGTTAGACAATAACGGTTGCTCCGGTGAATCGTTCGCGATCGCCAGTCAGTTCCTCATCTCACCCGAATCCGATTACTCACTCGCCTTGCACCTTATCCATATTAATCGGTGTCGGTGTGTTTACTCTAGGCGCGATCGCGATTTTGGGGATTAACCGATTATCAACATCGCCAACGACGCCACAAAACACCGTAGAACTCACCCAGAATCAACTTCAAACTGAACCTACAACCCATCCACCTGAACCTGAACCCGCCCAGAGTTACGTCATTGTTACCACACCCACTAATTTACGCTCGTTATCTGGACGCCAGAAAACGGGGACTGTTTTGCAAAAAGATACTCAATTAACGGTAACGGGAAACGAAGAAAACGGTTGGATCGAAATTAGTTAACCAGAGCCAGGTTGGATCGGGAAGGGTCGAACCAAAAATACTTGCCCTGCCAATTAAGATGTTGTTAGGGTTAAGCTGTCATGCATTTAAATTGGGTATTAGTAGCGAGCAAGATGCAAAGCCTGCGGCATGGCTTCGCTAAACGCACTACACGGCTTTCACCATTATTGACATTAAGGTTTAAATGCCGAACAGCTTAATTTACTTATATTATTATTTCTCTGGAAAATTTGTTTGGGTAATAAACGCTCCATAATAACTGCTGAAGCACCAGAATTGTATTAGAGGAGCCATTATAAATTTATGAAATTTTTCTAAGATATAGTGTTGAATTGCTTCAAGTCTTAAAGAACTCGTAGCAGTCATGTCAATCGGTGTGAATACTTTCATGATTGAGTCTCCGAGATTTTCCGAAGAGAGCCGACAAGATTTTTGCATCCCTGGCAAGTTGTTGCTCTGGACGTGCCAGACGGGAGTAATCAGGGATAAAGCGCATGATCAAAACCCCCTTTATTGTATTTTAGGTTAAATTCGTTACTTTTTTTCCTCAATCCATGGGTTATGTGCAATCCTTACGGTTCCCTGTGACGCACCGAGCGTGTTACCGAGCGTGTTACTGAGCGAAGCGTTCGACTGAACTTCGACAGGCTCAGTTGCCGCGCTCACGCCGAAGTCCGAAGTAAGTCGAGGTAAGCCGAGGTCTTCCCTCTTCCCTGGTACTCATGATCGCAATTGAATGAAGAACAGGAGGTCAATTAAGTCTTCTTTCTGATTTTTTCCGTAAAATGGCGGATGCCACTTGAGTCAAAAAAGGATAAGTTTATTATTTAATGGTTGAAATATCAGTAATTTCCCGTAGATAGATAAATGCACTTAAGTATGGGTATCAATAGGTATTGTGGAAAATACCTAAATCTTTATCCTGGCTTTATGGGAATTTAAGAAAACCTGTTAGATAATGGTCTATAAGTCGAGGCGGATCTTAACATTGTGTTTAAATTTACGATTGTCATCACCACCTACAACCGTTTGTCTCTGCTAAAACGAGCCGTTGAATCAGCATTGGCACAAACGTTACCCTGTGAAGTGATTGTTGCTGACGATGGTTCCTCAGATGGTACAGAGGCATACATCCATAGTTTAGGCGATCGCGTGGTTTATCACCGCAATCCGGTTAACGTGGGACATTGCGCCACGATGAACGCCGCCGTTAAGCTAGCGCAAGGGGATTGGATTAAACCCATTGACGATGATGACTATCTTGCCTCCAATTGTATTGAGGAATTAACTAAGGCGATCGCCAGATATCCTCAAGCGGTTCTCTGTTCAACTCAGGCGATACAAGTCAACGAAAAGGGTCAAGAAGTATCACGTACTCAACCAATTAAAAATGCTCCGATTAACTATGTGCCTCAGTCTGAGATCCATTATCGGATGCTTTTAGAGCAACTGCCCTTTGGGACACCTGTACAAGTTGCCTTTCGCAAAGATGCCTTTGTCAAATCCGGGGGATGGGATTCCAGCTTTGAAGTGAACTACGATGATATTGACTCGTGGGTGAAAATTGCCCAATATGGAGATGCCATCTTAGTGAATCAGCATCTCGCCTACCGGACGTTATGGCATCAAGGGAATCATCTCAAGTTTTCCCTCCAACAGCGCCTGCAAAAGCATATCTCGATTAAAGAAAAAATTTATAAATTTGTCCATCCAAAGTATCGTGATTCTCTACCCTCGTTGCAAGATATTCAGGATTTTTTGACGTTGTACTGGAGTTTAGTGGGCTTCAAGCAAGGGAAATTTGCTCAGGCGCTTCCCCTGTTATTTCCCGCTTTGTTTTCTCGGAAAGGTTGGCACCTTTTAACTCAAGTTATTTACGCTCGCAAAGTTTATCAAACGTCCCAGCAAGATTGCCAAGAACCAAGACCCAAGCAAATGCCTTTATTCTCTGAAATATAGAGACGTTGGCTACAACGTCTCTACACGATTACTTGAAACTCTTCTCTTTTGTCTTAGAGTTCGGCTGGGATTTTTCAAATTTCTTGTGAACGAACCAACCGAGTCCTAACAATCCAAATGCGGCGGACGAAACCGGTTCAGGAACCGACTGGGGTTCTGAATCTAGGGCTTCTAGAGCATCGTCAGCGAGTTGTGCATGGGCAACTGTGGTTGGGTGAATACCATCCCAGAACAAATACTCATCTGGGTTATCACAGACTTCAAACTCTTGTGTTCCATCTAATTTACCGTCATCCTTGAGGGGATGAATGCAAGAGTCGGTAACATTGGTGAAACCCTTGACTTCGGGATTGGCGATGGTTTTATTCAGGAGCGAAAAAGCATCAAGCTGTGCAATATTGATGTTATTCAATTGGCTCAAATTATCAAGACTTGCGTCTAATAGAGTGTTATGGGTTTGAGATAATAAGCTAAGATTCATGGATATCTCATCACCCATGCTCAGTGCCCGAGGAGTTTTACCCAAATCTGGCAAGTTAGGGACAAGGAAATTACGCCCTCCTAAATCATAGAGTGTTTGTACCGCTTCAGCTAAATTCCCTACTGTTTCCATCGGGTCAGGGTCGGGTACAAGCTGGTAATCGTTAGGACCTCCCCAAATCACGTAAAGTGCATCCTCATCGGCTTGTTGACCTGCTGCGGCTAGATCATCTTCAAACCAATCAACCTGAGTTAACATTCCCGGTATCAGTCCACCCAACTCACCAACCCCTTCGGTACCCGTTTGAGCCCCACCGAAGGCGAAGTTCACGCTGTTGGTCGCCGTCGCACCATTAAAATATGGGCTAACTTGAGGTTGACCGTCATCAGTAAATGCGATCGGGGAAGGTATATTAGAACCGGGAAACAGCACGGATAATTCCGTAGAGGGGATCAGGTTTATTCCCAAATCCTCTGCCAAATAATCGCTCCAGACTAGACCATTAGAAAAACGTCCGTCCTCATCGTAGGGGGGAACAGGAGGTTCAATCGGTATTTCATTTTGTTCAGGTAGTAGGATATTGGCAGCGGTTGTGGCATTGAAAATGTTACCCGGATCAGAGAGACTATCACCAAAGACGTACATTTTGCTAAATGTAGCCGCTAAAGCCTCTGTGGGCAACATGAACGAAAATACAGTAAATCCGAGGGCGATAATTGGTTTTTTCATGAGAGGTCTTTACAGTTGTTGCTAATTTGGACAATGAGGGTGTGGCATAGACTCCCTGGAAAACCGAGGGATATTCTGTGCCTCAATGGGTTTGTATGCAGACGATTTTGATAAATCTTGATGCGGTTATAACCTACCCAGCCTACCCACCATGAGGTCTGGGATTGTTATAGTAGAGAGTGATATCAATAAAAGGTAAAGGGTGATGATCAAGAAGTTTTACTGAGTCTTACCCAATATCCTATATCCGTACTCTGTACAAATTACCGAATATGAGCAAAGTTCTCAAGTCAGTTTTCAATTTTACTCCTTAAAAAGATACGAGGTGGCGATTGTTTAAATAAATGCATAATTCTTTACCAATAAACACCCTGCTTAAACAAACTATATATTAGATTATCTTAATAAAGCTGTAAGCGCAACACAAATCTTAAAAATTCTCTCAAGATAAACGTAAAGCGATGAATTATAATAACAAGTTTAATTTCCGTCAACCCCCGATATGATGACTTTTAAATATCCGGACATAGCCACTCAAGCAATCTCCAGAATTTTATCGGAAAAGCGTTCCGCCTATAATCGAAATGCGGCGCTGTTTGACGTACAAGAACCCATTACCAGTGCGTCGCCAGAGGTACGTCAGATTATAGAGAGAGTGTTGCAAGCCGAAAAAGATAAACTTTATATGAAGACCCCCCGCCATATCAATGATGACATATTGAGAATTGTCAAGGAAGAAGTGCAGTCAACAACCCACCACTGACCCTAGGGGTACAGTGGGGGCTTGAAAGAAAGCCCTAGTTGACCAGTCTAAGTACTTTTGTACTCCGTTTTTTGAGTCAAGACACCTACAAATACGACGCCAGTTTGTTGCTCTGTCATCTAATGTTAAACAACCATTTGGGAGGTACTGCGTTAGGTCTAACAAGTTCAAAAGCAATCAGAAAAAGGGCAATCAGGACATTAAGGATGGGTATTCATACGCAAATTAAGTTGGATATTTTCGGGGTATTGAACCCCAGAAAATATCCCCCGTTTCCTCCCGCCACTGACCCTGACCTAGATACAGGTTCAGTGGGGGTCTCCACGGGGGAAGACAGATGAAGCTGAGGTCAATCCGGCTGTGCAATTTTCGCCAGTTTTACGGGAAGACACCCGAAATAACTCTGGCAACTGGCGATCGCAATACGACGGTGATTCATGGTAACAATGGTGCTGGAAAGACGACGCTATTAAATGGCTTCACCTGGGTTCTGTACGAGAAATTCACGGCGGCGTTTGCGTCTCAAGAACAACTGGTCAACAAACGGGCAATTAGTGAAGCCGCCCTAAAGGAATCGGTAGAATGTTGGGTAGAAATTGGGTTTGAGCATCAGAATAAACGCTACCAGGCAAAGCGACTCTGCCGCGCTTACAAGACGGAAGCGGGCGTGGAACAGGGTAAAAGCGAATTATACCTGCAAATTGCCGATGATGATGGTCGCTGGCTGCTACCGCAACAACTGCCAGAAGATATCATTGGGCGTATCTTACCAGCAAGCCTACATCAATACTTCTTCTTTGATGGAGAACGCATCGAGCAAATTGCCCGATCTGATAAAAAAGCCGACATTGCGGAAGCGACGAAGACATTGCTTGGCGTTGAGGTGTTAAATCGCTCAATTAAACATCTCAAGGAAGCCAAAAAAACCTTGGAAGCTGAATTATCGTTAATCGGCGATTCGGAAACCAAAAAACTGCTCAAAGAACAAAAACAACTGGAACAAAAAAGCCACAATCTGGTAAATCGACAAGTCGAAATTGAGCAGGAATTAGCCCACCACGATGAATTAAAGCAAACCTTGAGTGGTCGCTTATTAGAACTCGGTGGCGCTCAAGAGTTGCAACAGCTACGGGATGAACTGGAAGCGCAACAAACATTACATCGAGATCAGCTTAAACAGGCAAAAGATAACCTTAAACGCGCCCTGTCTACACGTAGCTATACTGTATTATTATCCCCAGTAATCACAGCTTTTCAGTCCATTGTCGAAGACTTGCGATCGCGCGGCGAACTTCCGGTTGGCATTAAACAGCAATTTGTCCAAGATTTACTGCACAGTCAGCATTGTATTTGTGGTACTCAACTACAGGAAGGAACCCCAGCCTATCAACAGGTTGCGGCTTGGATGGATAAAGCGGGATTAGCCGATGTGGAAGAAACCGCGATTCGCTTAGGGGTACAGGTTGGTGAAATTGAACGGCAAATTCCCGATTTTTGGGCAGAAGTAGATCAGCAACAGATGATCCTCTCTCAAGAACGATCCGAACTCTCGCGCATTGAAACCCAACTGGATGATATTAGAAAAAAGCTGATCACGTTTCCAGATGAAGATATTAGCAAACTGCAAAAGCGCTTAGATGAAATTGAGGTGACGCTTCGGGATTTAACCTTAGAAAAGGGAGCAAATCAGCAGCAAATTGAACAGTTAGCCACTGACATTCAAGCCATCGTCAAGCAAATTTCCAAACATCAAATGAATCAGGCAAAGCAAGCCTTGGCGCAACGGCGGATTGTGGCAACTCAGGACGCGATTGAACGATTAATTGAAGTTAGAACCCGACTAGATAATCAGTTTCGCACGTCTTTAGAAAAGCGAGTTCAGGAGATTTTTACCGGGATTTCGTTTACCCCCTATCTCCCTAAACTGAATCAGAACTATGAATTAACCTTAGTGGAAAAAACCTCTGGAAACGAAGAACTCGTGGCGGCGTCTACGGGAGAAAACCAAATTCTCAGCCTTTCATTTATTGGTGGAATTATTGATCGGGTGCGGGATTGGATTCAAGAACAGGCACTGATGGGACCTGATAGTAGTACCTTTCCTATTGTCATGGATTCACCTTTTGGCAGTTTGGATGAAATTTACCGCCGCCAAATTGCCCAAACCCTGCCCACTTTAGCCAATCAGTTAGTCGTGTTAGTCACTAAGACTCAATGGCGAGGAGAGGTGGCGCAAGAGATGGAACCCTATATTGGTCGAGAATACGTTCTGGTTTACAATTCACCGAAACCCGAGTGCGATCGCGATCGCATGGAACTTGGAGGCGTTGGCTATGATTTAGTCAAACCGAGTCCGAATGAGTTTGAATATACAGAAATTGTTGAAGTGGAGTATGTTTTTTAGCTAACCCGGCGATTCATCCCACGCTCAATCAAAGATTAGAGCGTGGGATGAATCGCCAGTATTAAAAGTTAATTTGTACCTGATTACTGGAGAGCCACCGTAGTAAGTAATTCCAGCTTTAACCGCCTTGACATAATCGCCCTTCCTAAACCCGTGGCGGGTAACTGTGCCGCCGTAGTCTCGCCGTTCCCCCCCCTTGCTGAGCACACGTTAGTAGCGTGGGGTTGTTGAACAATCGCCCCCACACCATCAGCGATTAGTAATCGAAATCGCCCATACCAGCGCCAGCACCAGCACCTTCCTTGGGTTCAGGCTTGTCAACTACGATACATTCAGTAGTCAATACCATACCCGCGATTGAGGCGGCATTTTGCAGGGCGGAACGAGTCACCTTAGCGGGGTCAACGATACCAGCTTCAAACATATCAACGAACTCATTCGTCGCTGCGTTGTAGCCAACATTGAAGTCTTTCTCTTTCACCCGCTCAGCGATAACCGCACCATTTTGACCCGCATTCTCAGCAATCCGCTTCAGGGGTGCTGGGAGCGCACGGGACACAATAATCGCCCCAATCAAACCTTCACCGCTCAGGTTTTCATTTGCCCACGATTCCAGGGTTGGGGTCAGGTGAGCCAGAGTCGTACCACCACCGGGAACAATCCCTTCTTCTACCGCCGCTTTTGTCGCGTTAATCGCGTCTTCTAAGCGCAGCTTGCGGTCTTTCATTTCGGTTTCGGTAGCCGCCCCGACTTTGACCACAGCAACGCCACCGGACAACTTCGCCAAACGTTCTTGTAGTTTCTCCTGGTCGTAGGAGGAATCGGATTCTTCAATCTGACGACGGATTTGTTCACAACGAGCTTTAACACCCGCTTCGTTGCCTTCCGCCACAATCGTGGTGTTGTCTTTGGTGATGGTAATGCGACGTGCCTTACCCAGCATCTCTAGCTTGGTGTTTTCCAGCTTCAGACCCGCGTCTTCGGTGATGAGTTGACCACCGGTCAATACGGCGATATCTTCCAGCATGGCTTTACGGCGATCGCCAAAACCAGGAGCTTTAACCGCCGCGACATTCAGCACACCGCGCAGGCGGTTGACCACCAGAGTCGCTAGGGCTTCTTTTTCAATGTCTTCAGCCAGAATCAGCAGAGGGCGACTGGAACGGGCAACTTGCTCGAGTACAGGTACTATGTCCTGAACCAGGGTGATTTTCTTGTCGGTGATCAGGATGAAGGGTTCTTCCAGAATCGCTTCCATCCGCTCCATGTCGGTAGCGAAGTAGGGCGAAATATAGCCCTTGTCAAAGCGCATCCCTTCGGTGATTTCTAATTCGGTGGTCATGGATTTCCCTTCTTCCAAGGAAATCACACCTTCTTTGCCCACCTTATCCATCGCTTGGGCAATCATCTGACCGACTTCTTCGTCATTACCGGCAGAGATGGAACCAACTTGAGCAATGGCTTTAGAATCTTCAACAGGACGGGCATTTTCGGCAATCTTGTCCACCAAGAAAGCAATGGCTTTGTCAATCCCCCGCTTCAGGGCGATCGCATTCGCACCAGCCGCCACGTTCCGCAAGCCTTCTTTAACCATGGCATGAGCCAGCACGGTAGCGGTTGTAGTACCGTCACCCGCTGCATCATTAGTCTTAGACGCAGCTTGACGAATCAGGGCGACACCCGTGTTTTCAACGTGGTCTTCTAATTCGATTTCTTTAGCAATGGTCACCCCGTCATTGACAATTTGAGGAGCGCCAAACTTTTTCTCCAGAACCACGTTGCGACCTTTTGGACCGAGGGTAACGGCAACGGATTCTGCCAGAATGTCCATACCCTTTTCCAGGGCGCGACGAGCATTTTCGTTGTAAATGATGCGCTTAGCCATAGATTTCAGTGATGTTGAGTCTTAGAGTTGAATTGTGGATTGTTACTAGTTGTTATGAGTTCATCATTCAGGAGAGTTGCCAGAGAACTGGCTTGTATACTCCTGAACGTTTAGCGATCACGACTAGGAAACGACAGCGAGGATGTCTTTTTCTGAAAGTAGAACATACTCTTCGTTGCCTAGCTTGATATCAGTACCGGCATACTTGGAGTAGAGAACCTTGTCACCAATTTTGACTTCCAGTTCCGAGCGAGAGCCATCATCGTTGCGCTTGCCCGGACCGGTGGCGACAATTTCCCCAATTTGAGGCTTCTCTTTGGCGTTGTCAGGTAACAAAATGCCACCTGCCGTTTTTTCTTCAGCGGCACTGACCTTGACAAAAACGCGATCGCCTAATGGCTTGACTGTAGAAACACTCAGAGATACGGCTGCCATTGAATTCCCTCCTAATTAGCGTAGTTTAGTCTCACTTTGCACTTTCTGCTGTCGAGTGATTAGCACTCTCTGCTTCTGAGTGCTAATTTACTCAACTTAGGTATGAAACTGCAATCAATTTCCGGGTACGGGTTCCCGAACTAAAGTATGGGGGTTTGGGGTGTGGGGTGTCGGGGTGTGGGGTGTCGGGGTGTGGGGTGTCGGGGAAGCAGGGGAAGCAGGGGGAGCAGGGGAAGCGGGGGAAGCAGGGG
>CAKZMA010000473.1 GCA_937127375.1 uncultured Coleofasciculus sp.
CGGCGAAGAAGCGTCAGAAACAGCGACTTCAACGAAGTAAGTCGCTGTAGTTCATAGTGTACCTCTTTTTACCCACCACTTTGTATAAGTAAATTCAGTTAGGAGGTGTGGCTTTCCTCCCTGTCCCTACGACCTAGTAGGCAGGAGGTGTTCAGCCACAAAGTAGGATGAGGTGAGTCTATCTTCTGCAAACCGCCCTTGCGATCGCAATCACTTTAAACGCGCCCTTAACCGCTTAGAGCAGGATGTGCTGCGGATGGGCGCATTGGTGGAAAATTCATTCCGCCTTGCTCATCAAGCTTTATTTTACCAAAATCTGGAGGCAATCCAGGAAATTACCTCAGTTGAGAAACGAATTGATCGCTACTACCGCCATATAGAAATAGAGTGTGCCTCTCTGCTCACACTTCAATCGCCAGTGGCACAAGATCTACGTCTGGTTAGTGCATTTATGCAGTTAATCCGGGATTTGGAACGTATTGGTGATTATGCTGAGGATTTAACAGAAATTTCGGTAAAATTATTCGCTTACCCACCTCATCCTTGTATGTCCAAAATTGAAGAGATGTCCCACCATGCCCAAGCGATGCTAGCGTCGAGTTTAGCCTCATTAGCGGACTTAGATGCGACGGCTGGACAAGCGGTTAAAGTATTAGATGATAAAGTCGATAATGCTTACGATCAGCTATATCAAACGTTAGCCTTTCAGCGAGATATTCCAGGCGTAGTTGAGCCAATTGTACTCTTGGTCTTGGCGATTCGTCATATCGAGCGCATGGCTGATCATGCGACCAACATCGGTCAACGAGTAACCTATATTGTTACAGGTCATCGTTCCTAGAAAAGAAGGCAGAAGGCAGAAGATTGTAGGGACGGGTTTAGGAATTGTAGGGGCGGGTTTAGGAACTAGCGCTAGCTTTTTACTAATAACGGAACAACAAAACCCGCCCTGCCTCACCAATAACTGAACAACAAAACCCGTTCTTATTCATTATCATTTCAGCCCAGCTTAACCTAACGATTACCAATACCTTACCTTTTTCTAACCTGCAAGATTTAAAGTAATATCGCATCTAGGGTATTCCTATCACGAAACCCAAATCTGAAAGGGTAAGGCAAAACTATGGCTCTCAAACGTCGTCATTTTCTGCTATTTCTGGGAGCTAGTGCAGGAACAGTAGCGCTGGGGTCTTGTAGTTCTCCGAGTCAGAATGGTTCTGGTTCATTAACCCAAATTAACCCCAATACAGATACTCTGAGTTTTAAACCCGTCAAGGGTCCCCTACCGTTAGAAAGCGATCGCGTGCCATCAACGAAACAAATCGAAGCCTACAGCCGCTATGAAGTGGTGGATGATTTGGTACTACCCGAAGGTTTTACCTACGATGTGATTGGCGCTTGGGGAGATCAGGTGGGGGATTCTCGCTTTGGCTATAACAATGATTATTTATCATTTATAGAAACAGGTCAAAATGAAGGATACCTGACCATTAATTTTGAATATATTAGCGGTGGCACCTGGATGCAAACCTATTCTCAGGTCATCGGTGAATCATTACCATTTGAGGAAGTCAAAGCGGTGGCGGCGAAGAGTGATGGTAAAATAAATGCCTTTGCTTTGCCCGATGCTGATCCGCTAAAAGCTAAAATTCGCCAGATTTCGCAAGCAGGCTTAATTGATCAGGGATTGGGTGTGATTTCATTGCGTCGAACAGCCGATGGAACCTGGATGCGGACAAATTCTGGTGCTGATCGGCGGATTACGGGAATCTCTGGATTAGCAGACGATCGCTATCTCAAAGCAACGGGTCCTGCTGTCGCGGTTTTCCGCAAGACTCAAGGACAAGGATACCAGGATGGCTTAGGCGATCGCATTATTGGTACGTTCCAAAATTGTGCTGGCGGAACCACGCCTTGGGGAACGGTACTGAGTGCAGAAGAAAATTTTCAAGACCAAGTGCCAGAAGCCGTTTACGCTGATGGAACTTCCTTTGACCCAGCCG
Source organism: uncultured Coleofasciculus sp. (assembly GCA_937127375.1). Classification (GTDB taxonomy): domain Bacteria; phylum Cyanobacteriota; class Cyanobacteriia; order Cyanobacteriales; family Coleofasciculaceae; genus Coleofasciculus. The sequence continues at coordinate 2,004 of CAKZMA010000473.1, forward strand.
CGCTGCCGTTCATTATTAATGATTACTTTGTCGATGGGCGAGGTAATGTTTTTGGGTTAGCTGGAAATAAATATGGCTGGATGGTGGAAGTTGATCCGGCTGATGCCAATGATTATGGGACAAAACACACTTGGCTGGGTCGATTCCGTCATGAAGCCGTGGCGTTTAAGGTTGTATCTGGGAAACCCTTAGCCGTATATTCAGGATGCGATCGTCGAGGGGGTCATCTGTATAAGTTTGTCAGTAAAGACACCGTTAGTGATCCAACCGATAAAGCCAATTCCCGTTTAATGGCAGAGGGAATGCTTTACGCGGCGGTGTTTGCACCTGATGGGACAGGACGTTGGATCGCATTAACACCCAGTACCCCTGTCAACCCCGTATTACCCAGTACCGTAGAAGGAAGCTTAGTCCCCTTACCCAAACGTCCCCAGGGAGGAATTTTTGAGGTGACAACCGATGCAGAAGCCGTAGCGTTTAAGCAACAGTTTGCCACACTAGGAGATCTCTACGCAGGGAATGATATCGAAAAACAGGGAGCAATTTTAATCGACGCCCACTTTGCCGCCAATGCAGCAGGTGCAACTCCCACCGCCCGTCCTGAAGATACAGATATGGCGGCGGATGGTTCCCTGTATATTGCCTTTACCTCAGGTAGTCCAGGGGGAGATGGTGGACCTGACAAGCGCGTCTTCACCGGACCCAAGGGAGAAACTCCCTGGGAATATGGCTGGATTCTGCGTCTGGTAGAAGACCAAGATGATCCCGCCGCGATGACCTTTCGCTGGGACTCCTTTGCCATGGGAGGCGAACCCGCTGAAGGGGGTGCCGGATTTTCTAATCCCGATAATCTAGAATTTG
>CAKZMA010000474.1 GCA_937127375.1 uncultured Coleofasciculus sp.
TTATTTATTATGGAGTAGGCTAAAGTCCCCAATCAACTGGGACAAAGTAAATCCAGAGTTTTGCGATCAGTTGTTTCAGTCCCCTTGGGAGAATTAGGTTAGGGGAAAGTCATTCAAATTATGATTCTTTTTCTTGTTGAGGAAACGAACACTCCACTGTGATTTTCAGGTTACTTTTGGCTGTACCTTTTGTCACATAGGGAACACCCGCTTCTCCGCCAACTTCAACGCCAAACTCTAAGGTCACTTTGTTGATGTCAGCGATCGCGATATTCTTAAAGGCGTTCAGCGTAGAGGTCGTGTAAGCGCGGATTGTCCCTTCAACTGCCTGAAATCCAGGAATAATTTGTCCTTGAGCATCATTTTGCTCAACATGATGGCGGGTTATTTTTCTCAGGCTCGTAACCGTATCTTTAACAATTCCTTTCTCACGGCGAGAGATTTCTTCTACTTCCTCTATCTCATCTTCAGTGTCAGCCGTTACTGGTGAGGAAGACAAGACATCCTCTGCCGCTTCAATATAGATAATCGTTCCATCTTCTAGTTTCATCGGTGTAAGCTGGGGCATAATTATTTTTTCTTGACGAATAAATTGATAGATTGAGACGGAATGTGCAAGATTACATTTCGTTAGTTCATTCTAAACTGTATCAACCGATACAAGTTTTTGAGTAAAACATTAAAAGTTTAAAGAATTGCATCAACATATTGCTGATCCATCTGCTATAGATTATTCTATACGGTTAGCTGAATGGGGAGCAATACCAATAGCCATGAGTCGAGATGCTTTAATCGTGGGTGTTAACCTCTATGAAGACGAGCAGTTGGCAAATTTGAAAGCCCCTGCTACTGATGCCGAAGCTGTTGCCCAACTCCTCACCGACTATGGCGACTTCCGGGTTAAACGACTCCCAGAAATTATCAAAGATAATACGCTACAAGTCGGACGGAAAACCAAGGTCAGTTTAACCCAACTCGAAGCCGCTTTGGTGCAACTGTTTTTACCCAAGGGTCAGCATATCCCCGACACGGCGTTATTTTACTTTTCCGGGCATGGAATCCGTAAAGAACAGGGAATTGCCGAGGGATTTTTAGCCACCAGCGATGCTTATCCCCAGTTAGGATTTTATGGCTTATCCTTACCCTGGTTGCGGCGCTTACTCCGAGAAAGTCCAGTACGGCAGCAGATTGTTTGGCTAGACTGCTGTCATAGTGGTGAATTACTGAATTTTGCTGAAGCTGATCCAGGTGATCGAGGGAAGGGACGCGATCGCTGTTTTATTGCCGCATCACGGGAATTTGAAGCCGCCTATGAGGATATCAGTGGTTGTCATAGTGTGTTAACTGGGGCGTTGTTACAAGGACTTGACCCAAAACGGCAAGAGAATCGAGCTGTAACCAACTATGACTTGATTGATTTTCTCAACCAAGCGCTCAAAAGTGTGACTCAGCGCCCCCTATTTGCTAACTCTGGCGGTCAGATTCTGCTTACCGGAACAGGGGCAGAATCAGTTAATCCGGTGCTGGCAGGTATCTGTCCTTATAAAGGTTTAACCTACTTTGACTGCAATGAGGAAGACCCCAAATATTTTTATGGGCGAACTGCACTGACTGACCAACTGCTGGAAAAGGTACGCCAGGGGAATTTCCTGGCTGTCTTAGGCGCGTCAGGCAGTGGTAAATCAAGTGTGGTGAGAGCCGGATTACTCCATCAGCTTAAATTGGGTCAACGGTTATCCGGTAGTGAGGATTGGCAACTCTATATTTTTCGACCTGGAGAGCATCCTCTGAAACGTTTAGCTGAAGTATTTGTCGAATCAGGATTATCCGCAATTGACCGCGCTACCCAGTTAGCCAAAGCAGAGGAATTGATTGGAACAGGCGATGTCGGCTTAGGACATTTGATTACAGCCGTTGAAGCCTCTCGTGTAGTGCTGGTTGTAGATCAGTTTGAGGAAGTCTTTACCCTGTGCCAAGACAGAACGGAACGACAGCAGTTTTTTGAGTGCTTATTGAAGGCTGGGGAACGAGAGGACAATAAGCTGTGCTTAGTTCTGACAATGCGGGCAGATTTCTTTGGCAAATGTGCTGAATATGGAGAACTCGCTAGCCAGATTCAGCAGCATCTCGTCACCGTAACACCAATGACGCCAGAGGAGTTAGAGCAAGCGATTACTGAACCCGCCAAAAAAGTAGGTTTAGAAGTTGAGCGGGAACTGGTGACTGAGATGATGGCTGATGTACAAGGTTCACCTGGAAGCTTACCCTTATTGCAATACACATTAACAGAACTGTGGAAACAGCGCACGGTGGAGCGGTTAACCCTGTCCGCTTATACCCGTTTGGGGGGAGTGAAGGGAACGCTGCAAAAACGGGCTAACGAGGTTTACGAATCATTATCACCAGAGGAACAGCAGACAGCCAAACGAATTTTTCTAGAATTAACGCAGTTGGGCGAGGGAACCGAGGATACTCGCAGGCAGGTAAAAAAACAGGATTTAGTCAGCACTGAGCAATCAGAGTTGCTGGTAGACAGAGTAATTCAAACGTTGGCGGATGCCAAGTTAGTTGTCACCAGTACCTTAGTCGAGACAGGATTATCATCGGAGCCAGTAGCGGTGGTAGATGTAGCACATGAAGCCCTAATTCGTCATTGGTCGCGATTACAGGAATTCATAGATGAGAACAGAGATGCAATTAGAATTGAACGAAAGATTCAGGCAGCGGCTGAGGAATGGAGAGATAAAAAAGAATCTAAGGATTATCTTTTGACTGGGTTAAGGTTGGGAGAAGCAGAGATATTTCTTCAGAAGGAGACAGACATTGTGCAAATGTCAACTCTGGCAAAAAAACTTGTTCTGAGAAGCATTAAACAAAGAAGAAATCATCGACGACGTTTATTCGGTACTGTTTCTACAATAATTGCCTCGTTGAGTGGCTTAACTATCTTTGCCTTTGTTCAACTCCAACTTTCTGTCCTGCGCGAAAAAGTAGCTGTAGTTGATACTTTGCTTCAGTCAACTAACCCAGTAGACGGCTTGGTTTTAGCAATAGAGACAACAGGCAGAAGTCGGATACCATTGTTAGAGGAAATTCGTAGCTTGATTTTGTCTAGACTAATTAGTGCAGTAGAAATAGCACGAGAACGAAATGCTTTTATTGGGCATAAACAACAAATTATTGATATTGCACTCAGCCCAAATAGTCAGTACATTGCTAGCGCGAGTTGGGATGGAACAATAAGATTGTGGGACTTAAAAGGCAATCCCATTGGTCAGCCTTTTAAAGGTCATAAAGCGCAAGTGCTTTCAGTTGCCTTTAGTCCAGATGGTCAGTACATCGTTAGTGGAGGTTCTGACGCAGCAATACAATTATGGGATCTCAAAGGAAATCCAAGTGGTCAGCAATTTGGGGGACACGAGGATGCCGTAATGTCAGTTACTTTTAGTCCAGATGGGCAGTATATCGCTAGCGCGAGTTGGGATGGAACCATACGATTATGGGACTTGAAGGGCAACTCTATCGGTAATCCCTTCAAAGGACATGTACTTGAAGTATACTCGGTTGCTTTTAGCCCAAATGGACAGTATATCGTTAGTGGTGGAAGTGATTCGACGATACGATTGTGGGATATTAAGGGCAACCCCATTGGTGAACCATTTCGAGGTCATGAAGATGTTGTTGAATCAGTTGCTTTCAGTCCAGATGGTCAGTACATTGTCAGTGGTAGTAGAGATAAGACAGTGCGGCTATGGGACTTAAAAGGCAATCCAATTTATAACCCATTTCAGGGTCACGAAGATCAGGTTCAGTCAGTTGCTTTCACTTTGGATGGTCGGTACATTGTTAGTGGTAGTGTTGATGCAACTGTGCGATTATGGGATCTAAAGGGCAACCAAGTTGGCAAGGCTTTTCGAGGTCATACAACTGGTGTTAGTTCTATTGCTTTGAGTTTAAATGGTCAGTTGATAGCTAGTGGTAGCTATGATGGAACTGTGCGATTATGGGACTTGAACAGTAATCAAACAGCTAAACTGTTTAAAGTACCTGTTACAGTTAATTCAGTTGCCTTTAGTCCAGATAGTCAGCACATTGTCAGTGGTGGTAGCTCCGTTTTACAGTTGTGGGATACTCAAGGCGATCTAATTGGGGAACAGATTTACGAAAACCGTGTTGCTTCAGTTGCCTTCAGTCCTGATGGTAAGTATGTCATTGCTAGCGATGGCGAAAACCTTCAGTTATTCAGTCTAGAGGGTGAAACGATTGGTAAACCATTTCGAGGTCATAAAGGTTTTGTTGAATCAGTTGCCTTTAGCTCAAATGGAAAATACATTGTCAGTGGGAGTCGTGACCAAACAGTAAGATTATGGGATTTGAAAGGTAACCCGATTGGGGAACCATTTCGAGGTCATGAAGGTTTTGTTGAATCAGTTGCCTTTAGCCCAAATGGAAAATACATTGTCAGTGGGAGTTATGACCAAACAGTAAGATTATGGGATTTGAAAGGTAACCCGATTGGGGAACCATTTCGAGGTCATGAAGGTTTTGTTGAATCAGTTGCCTTTAGCCCAAATGGAAAATACATTGTCAGTGGGAGTGATGACCAAACAGTAAGATTGTGGGATTTGAAAGGCAACCCGATTGGGGAACCATTTCGAGGTCATGAGGAAGGCATTCTTTCAGTTGCCTTTAGCCCAAATGGGAAGTTTATTGTCAGTGGTGGTGCTGATAAGACAATACAGTTGTGGCAATTCGATAATTGGAAATATTGGCTCCAGATAGGCTGCAATAGACTGCGTGAACACACTATTTTGAAAAATCCTAAAACTGAAATTACCAAGGGAACTAAAAAGACTTGCCAGAAATACATCTGGAGTTTTAAACAAGCACCATCATCAACACCGCACTTACTCACAGAACCTCAATCTATTCCAGAAACATCTCAGGCTAAATCAACCACACATGAAAATTATATTGGCTTACGCTATTCCAGTAATTCTTCACTACCACTAGGTCTGGAAAATGAGGGTGGTAATTTTGTTGGAGAAATTGATGGTGTAGATTATTCAATAAGCAGAGTATCTAAGGGAAATCGTAAGATGCTTTGGCTTGAAAAATTAGTGTTACGTGATAAATATGGAAACCCCCATTGGGAAGTACTTGATATTTTAAATATTCCAGAAATTGGCTGGCAAGAAGAATTAGTTGATTATTCTTCTTGCCAACTTGATGGTCAGCTTAACCGCGAGATTATTGCTATTGTCAAGCTTGAAAAGAAAGAGTACTATACAAAAGTCAAGAAAGCATGGCGTGCCAACCTAAATACTGGAAAGTTTCAAGAAATTTCTCCCCAAGGTATTACCTGTGTAAATGAAGCTTGGGGAGTGTAGTTGTGGCACTCATCAATTCTCAGCTCAACCCCTAACTAGGCGTAGATCTGTTAACCTAAGCAGGAGAGTCAGGTTGGTGACAACCTGATTTTGCTACTTGGGCAAAAGCCAAGATACGCGCAAAATAGGACACGATGTAAAGAAATGTAATAATCTTCCTTTTCAAATGCCCCTTGAATACGAAATTCGGGTTCACTACCCCATAGAGGAGGTTCCCGCGTGGAATTATTGAGATCGCATCGAGTTAGAAAAACGTTTAACTAAAGTTCCTTAAAGTCTGGTACAGAGGGGATGAAATTCAGGTGAAATAGCATCAACCTCGATACAATTAGGTGCATGAGCAATTAACTTCGCTCCTGCTCTGATACGATTGCACTCGGAAGTTATGCGAATTCTGTTAGTTGAAGATGAACTGGATTTA
>CAKZMA010000475.1 GCA_937127375.1 uncultured Coleofasciculus sp.
CCTAAGCCATGACTGATGACTACATCCAACCCCCGAATATTCGACCCGCTTCTGTTCTGAGTCAGCAACTCAAATCCGTTTCTAAAGCCGTCAGTATGATTGTCATCGGGATTGGCTGTTTGGGGCTGTTGGGTTGGATGTTTAACCTGTCCCTATTTAAAAGTATTGTACCGGGATTGGTCACCATGAAAGCCAATACAGCCATTGGCTTTATTATTAGTGGTGCTTCCCTCTATCTGTGGCATTTTGGTAGGGGGAAAAGCAATAAACGTTCACCCTATCGGTCATCCTTGATTGGCTCACAGGTGCTGGCTGTATTTGTCATCGTGCTGGCTTTGCTGACGATTATTCAATATGGTTTTAATCTCAACTTAGGCATTGACCAACTGGTTATTCAAGAACGCCCTGATGCGGTAGACGCTGCTGCTAAAGGGCGGATGGCACCGAATACGGCGTCTAACTTTTTGCTATTGGGTTCGGCGTTGCTGCTGTTAGGGAGAGAGGTTTATCTTTCAGCCCAGTTGTTTACGATCTTGGTTTTCTTGGTGGCGTCTCTGGGGTTAATCGGTCATCTCTACCAAATTCCTCTCTTTTATAGCGTTGACTCCTATACAGGCATGGCAATTCATACTGCCATTAGCTTTATCTTACTGGCGATCGGGATTCTCGGCGCTTCTGCCAATTGGGGGGCGATGAAGGTGGTGATTAGCGATCGCGCTGGGGGTATTATGGCACGACGTCTCCTCCCAGTGGTGATTAGTATTCCGCCCGTGTTGGGCTGGCTGGTATTACTGGGCTTTCGCGCTGATCTCTATCCGCCCGTCTTGGGATCTGCCTTTCGCAGTGTCTTGGCAATTATCATTTTTGGCGCATTGATTTGGTATAATGCTAGGCGACTGAATGCCATTGATGCCCAGCGACAGGGGTTTCAACAGGCGCTGTTAGCCAGTGAACAGAAGTTTCATGCCATTTTTGACCAGACGTTTCAGTTTATCGGCTTAATCGAACCCGATGGTACTGTACTCGAAGCGAATCAGACAGCTTTGGATTTTGGCGGATTGCGGCGCGATCAGGTGATTGGCAAACCTTTTTGGCAAGCAAGGTGGTGGACGATTTCAGCTCAAACTCAAGACCGATTGAAAGAGGCGATCGCGAAAGCTGCTCAAGGGAAGTTTATCCGCTATAAAGTTGATGTGCAAGGGGCAGGGGATAGGATTGCCACGATTGACTTTTCCCTCAAGTCTATTACTGATGATACCGGACAAGTGGTGTTACTGATTCCCGAAGGGCGAGATATCACCGAAGTGAAACAAATTGAAGAACAACTTCGCCAGAGTGAAGAACGCTTCCGCCGTGCCTTTGATGATGCTGCAACAGGTGAAGCTTTAGTGACGCCTAATGGTCAGTTTATCCGCGTCAATCATGCTTTATGTGACTTGTTAGGATATCAGGAATCGGAATTACTGGCGACAAACTTTCAGGACATTACCCATCCCGATGACTTGGAGGCGGATCTGCGCTACGTGCGTCAACTGCTAGCGGATGAGATTCAAACGTATGAAATGGAGAAGCGATATTTTCATAAGCAAGGACATGTCATCTGGGTATTGTTAAGTGTTTCGCTGGTGCGGGATAGTCAGAGACAACCGTTGTATTTTGTCGGACAAATTCAGGATATTACTCAGATCAAACACGCCCAAATCCAGATGAAAAGTCTGGTCACTGAACTCGAACGCAGTAATCAGGAATTAGAAGACTTTGCTTATATCGTGTCCCACGATTTGCTGTCTCCCCTGCATAAAATGCAAATGCTTAATGACTTGCTTACAGAAGAGTATAGTCAGGTTCTGGATGAACAAGGGCAGGAGTACCTGAGACGGATGCGTCAGGTCAAAGAGCGAATGCAAACGTTTATCAATGATTTATTGATGTTATCGCGGGTGACGACGCAAGCTCAACCCTTTGTTCCGGTCAATTTGAATACCGTTGTCCAAGAGGTGTTATCCGATTTGGATATTCAACTCCAGGAAACAGGGGGAACAGTTGATGTCGAAGCGTTACCCACTGTCAATGCTGATCCCCTGCAAATGCGTCAACTGATGCAGAATCTGCTGAGTAATGCGCTGAAGTTTCATCAACCGGAAACAGCCCCGATTGTCAAGGTTTATTCCCAGCCGAATCAACTTCCGAATCAGTATCAAATTGTGGTCAAAGATCAAGGGATTGGGTTTAAGTCAGAGTATGAGGAGCAAATCTTTGAGGCATTTCAACGCTTACACAGCCGCCGTCACTACGAGGGTACAGGGTTAGGGTTGACAATTTGCCGCAAAATTGTTAGTCGTCACGGAGGAATGATTACCGCCTCTAGTGTTCCGGGGGAAGAAACAAGGTTTACGATTACACTACCGAC
>CAKZMA010000476.1 GCA_937127375.1 uncultured Coleofasciculus sp.
TAGCAATTCACAACTTCTATTCACTATGGCTATCGGCTACGTTGCGCTCGTCCTTCATGCTCATCTACCTTTTGTGCGGCATCCAGAAAGTGACTATGTTCTGGAAGAAGAATGGCTTTTTGAAGCCATCACCGAAACTTATGTGCCCCTCCTTCATGTCTTTGAAGGATTAAAGCGGGATGGGGTAGATTTTAAAATCACCATGAGCATGACACCCCCTTTGGTATCGATGCTCCAAGACCCTCTGTTGCAAGAGCGCTACGATAAACATCTTGCCTTACTCGAGGAATTAGTTCAAAAGGAAGTCGAGCATAACAAACATAATGGTCATATCCGCTACCTAGCTGAACATTATGTGAACGAGTTCAGCATGATTCGCCAAACCTGGAATCGCTATAGCGGTGACCTAGTGTTGGCATTTAAGCAATTTCTCGACAGCAATAACCTAGAAATCATCACTTGCGGCGCGACTCACGGCTATTTTCCGCTGATGAAGATGTATCCCCAAGCGGTTTGGGCGCAAATTCAGGTGGCTTGTGAGCATTATGAGCAAACCTTTGGGCGTCCCCCGAAAGGGATGTGGTTACCCGAATGCGCCTATTACGAAGGGGTGGAACGATTACTCGCTGATGCGGGCTTGCGCTATTTCCTCACCGATGGTCATGGGATCTTGTATGCCCGTCCCCGTCCCCGGTTTGGCACGTATGCTCCGGTTTATACGGAAACAGGGGTAGCGGCATTTGGGCGAGATCATGAGTCCTCTCAGCAGGTGTGGTCTTCAGAAGTCGGGTATCCGGGGTCACCCGAATATCGGGAATTTTACAAGGATTTAGGCTGGGAAGCCGAATACGAGTACATTAAGCCCTATATTATGCCCAATGGACAGCGCAAAAATACAGGAATTAAATATCACCGGATTACAGGTCGCGGATTAGGGTTAGGGGATAAGGCGTTGTATGACCCCTATTGGGCGCGAGAAAAAGCAGCTGAAAATGCGGCTAACTTTATGTTTAACCGGGAACAACAGGTGGGTCATTTGGCGGGAATTATGCAACGTCCGCCGATTGTGGTGTCCCCCTATGATGCGGAACTGTTTGGTCATTGGTGGTACGAGGGACCGTGGTTTATCGATTATCTGTTCCGCAAGTCTTGGTATGACCAGGGGACTTATGACATGACCCACCTGGCGGACTATTTGGGGGATAATCCCACCCAGCAGGTTTCTAAGCCCTCTCAGTCAAGCTGGGGGTATAAAGGATTCCATGAATATTGGCTGAATGAAACCAATGCTTGGATTTATCCTCACCTGCATAAAGCAGCGGAACGGATGATTGAGTTAGGGCGTCGCGAACCCGCTGATGAACTGGAATGGAAAGCCCTAAACCAGGCGGCGCGAGAGGTACTCCTGGCGCAGTCATCGGACTGGGCGTTTATTATGCGGACGGGAACCATGGTACCCTATGCCGTCCGGCGGACGCGATCGCACTTGATGCGGTTTAATAAGCTGTATGAGGATATCAAGATTGGTAAAATCGACAGTGGCTGGTTAGAAAAAGTCGAGGAAATCGATAACATTTTCCCCAAAATTAACTATCGGGTTTATCGTCCATTGTAAAGATTAGGGACAAGGGTGAGGGGGAGGGAGTAGAGACTTAGCATGATACGTCTCTACTTCGGGGCGGGCGCGAGTCGCATCTGGGTGAATAAACGATAATAGTGAAACCCGCCCCTACACACCAACCAGGTTCCCTTGGATTTTGGGTTGCTAAGGGTCATGCGCCATCCCCTCGGAGCCAAAACTCAAAACTCTCCCTTGTGCATCCCCTTGGCACTATAACGACGGTTTTGATCAGCTTCAACCATTTGACAATCCTCACAGAGTCCAAAAAATTCTAGGGTATGATAGTAAATCTGAAAGTGGTGGTTATCTTGTAACTGGGTCTCTAAATTGTGGACAGGACATTCCTCGATGGGAATTGATCGCCCGCAATTGAGACAGGTGAGATGGTGTTGATCCTGCAATAAACTGTAGAGGGATTCGCCAGTGGATAGAGTCCGCATTTGTACCACTCCTTCGAGTTTCAAGGCATCGAGAGAGCGGTAAACTGTGGCTAGACCCATACCTTGCTTCCGCTTGCGTAACTCGATATGAATATCCTGGGCAGAGACAGCACGATTTAAGGTTTTGAGCAACTTTAAAATTCGCTCTTGAGAACGGGTGCGTTGGGCTTTCATAGATTTAGGGGTTAATCGAGGAAAAAGGATGTGGACTATTGGGGATTAGTAGTTCAAACTTTAAATTAAGGTAATCTCAAACCACTAGGGGGTGCTTGTGAATCATCAGTATAAGGCTCGAATTTATGTTACACTGCGACCTTCTGTATTAGATCCGGCTGGTGTGGCAGTTGAGTCTGGGATTGGACAACTCGGCATCGCGAATGTTAAGCAGGTACGCATCGGCAAGTATATTGAGTTAATGCTGACGGCGGCGGATGAAAACCAAGCCAGTGATCAACTGGATCGCATCTGTGACCAACTTTTGGCGAATCCAGTAATTGAAAATTATCGATTTGAGTTGGATGAAGTACAGGTACAGTTAGGGGTATCAACATGAAATTTGGTATTGTGGTTTTTCCTGGCTCAAACTGCGATCGCGATGTTGCTTATGTCACCCAGGAGTTGCTCAACTGTCCGACTCGGATGGTTTGGCATGAACAAACGGATATTTCTGATCTGGATGTGGTTGTATTACCCGGTGGCTTTAGTTATGGCGACTACCTGCGCTGCGGCGCGATCGCTCAGTTTTCGCCGATTATGTCCCATGTGATTGCCCACGCCAAACAGGGTAAGTTTGTCCTGGGTATCTGTAACGGCTTTCAAGTCTTAACCGAAACCGGGTTATTACCGGGGGCATTAGTCCGGAATCGAGATCTCCATTTTATTTGCGATCGCGTTCCCTTGAAAATAGAACGCACTGACATTCCTTGGACTTCAGCTTACGCCACGGGAGACATGATCACACTGCCCGTTGCTCACGGGGAAGGACGCTACTACGCCCATACAGACACCCTGAAAGCCCTCGAAGATGGAAATCAGATTGTCTTTCGTTATGCCAATTCCAGCGGTGAAATCGACGAAACCAGCAATCCGAACGGTTCAGTGAATAACATTGCCGGAATATGCGATCGCACGGGTAAAATATTGGGCATGATGCCTCATCCCGAACGAGCATCTGACCCTTTGTTGGGCAGTGTTGATGGCATCAAATTATTTCACGGATTATTAGCGTTCATGAATCAACAGCGACTCCAACCCGTCTAACCAAGTTTCTTTATGCTCTCTGAAATCGTAAATTAAATTCAATACTCCTAAGAAAGCCAGTGACTTCAGACAATCCCAACACCGGCTTGCCCATCAAACCAATCCGCTACCGAGATTGGTTAATTAGCACGAAGATGATTGACAGACGGTTGTGGTTACGTTGGCAACACCCGAATGAAAATTTTGCTCGCTATAGCTATCCAGTCACAGAGCGAGGCTTGACAGAGTCCATTCGTTATGCAAGACACCTGATTGATTTGACTATCGAGTTAGAAGAGGCAGAATCAAAAGCCGCTTCATCGTGAATAATCAATCGCTAGGTCTAAAGCAGCTTCCTGGTACACTTGTTTCAAGACCTCAGCTAAATTGACAACAGGTTCTGGGTCTGGTGGCTGCAACGGAAGCAAAAATTGGGGAATGGATTCACGCCAATTAAACGGGTAAAGTTCAGCTTCGGGACGAAGATTGGTTCGACTGACCAAAATGCGGTAATCTGATGGAAGTGCCTCTGCCATTGGCATAAATTTCCCCGTCCTCAACAGATCAATTTCAACCAAGTGAGTAGCACTATTTAAAACCTTACCTCCATACTAGATCTATAGCAAAAGACAGAAAGCATTTATGTTTAGTGAACTACTCAGATGTGAATCATTTCTGTTGCTGAACAAAACTATTCGCCATAAATCGTCACCACAATTTGACGGCGACGCGGTTTCACATCGCATTCTAGGTGAAAGATTTGCTGCCAAGTGCCTAATTCTAACCTGCCATTTTTAAGGGGTACGGTGATAGAGGGTCCCAACCAAGTGGCTTGCAGGTGAGAATGTCCATTACCATCATGCCAGGTTTGCTCGTGTCCGTAATCCCGACTAGGTGGAATCAGTTTATTTAACAGTTCCGGTAAATCCCGTTCCAACCCTGGTTCAAACTCGATTGTGCCAATGGAGGCGGTACTGCCAATATTAAACACATGAACCATTCCGGTTTGGATACCAGAGTTTTTGACAATGGCATTGACTTTATCGGTCAAGTCATGCATATCGCCATTATTATCGGTGGCAAGTTGAATGTAGTCTTGATGAACAGCCATTATGTTGATGTGGATAACTATTTCCTATTTAAGCAGGATAGGTGAAGATCGTCATTTGTCATTTGTCATTCGTCATTCGTCATTGGTAAGGAGTTGCGGCTGATGTACACCGTGTAAAATTCTACCAACTTAACTGTCAAAAGGAGTCATCAGCCAATTGTAGGGGCGGGTTTAGCCATTAAACTTACTTGTCACCAATAACTGCTCAACAAAACCCGCCCGACTCAAATGATGCAATAATTTTTATTTTTGATCGCAAGGCTTGTGGTTCTCCATAATCGATAATGTATCCATAAAGAATCGGGTAAAATCTAGACTATTCAAGACGAAATAAAATTTAATACTCAATGGAGTTAAATTATGTTATTAGAACTGAATCGAATTACTATACCACCAGGACAACGGGTGTTACTTTCAAATATAAGCTGGCAGGAATTTGAGACAATTTTAGCGGATTTAGGCGAACATCGTGCCGCTAGAGTAGCGTATGATAATGGAACTCTGGAAATTATGACACCGTTGCCCGAACATGAAAGTCGGAAAGAACTTGTTAGTGATTTACTCAAAGCACTTCTGGAAGAATTAGAGATTGAATTTTGTACCTTGGGTTCAACGACTTTCAAAAATGAGGCGATGATTAAGGGGATAGAACCGGATAACTGTTTCTATATTCAAAATGAAGCAGCGGTTCGAGGGAAAGACCGCATTGATTTAACGATCGATCCACCTCCGGATTTAGCGTTAGAAATTGATGTCACCTCTCGCACGCATCCAAGTATCTATGCTGCGTTAGGAGTGCCTGAATTGTGGCGGTTTGAAAAAGGTAAATTACAAATTAACGTGCTGCGAGAAGGGAAGTATAGTCCGTCTGAAGTTAGTCCAAATTTTCTCAACCTTCCACTCATTGATGCGATTCCCCAGTATCTCAACCAATGTCGGAGTTTGGGTAGAAATAAAACAATGAAAATATTTCGCGCTTGGGTACAAAATCAGAGAGAGATGTAAGGGAGTGGTACACCTTATTTGATTAATTAAAATTATGCCCAGAAACCGTAGGGGCGCATGGCGTGCGCCCATAAAATATGCAAATCTAATCCATTAATTCGTCATTGGTAAGGGTTTGAGGCTTGTTGACATAACTTACAACACTTTCTAACACGGTGTAGTACAGTAACGATGAGACAGTGCTTTTCTACTCTTGAAAATGGTGTATCACATCGAGTAAATCGGGCGCACGCCGTGCGCCCCTACAGAATTAATTATCCGTTTGAATCCGCAAGGTTAAACGCACCGTATCCATTAACCATTGAGGAACCCGCCAACTTAAGAGCGATCGCTTAATTAAATCAATGACAACGGCTTCACTGAAACTAGAGGCATCCTCATCCCATAATACCCGCACCACACGCCCCTTACGCACCGGAAACTCAAAGACAAGTTCGCCACAGTATCCCGATGGTAAAATCACCTGTTGCAGGTGTTGCGTGAGTAGAGTCGCACTTGACTTTTCTAATCCGGTAACGCTGAGAACTTGCAGGTTGGTAATGGTTTCATCCAGAACCGGGGGAGATGGGGTAGGCGTGATATCCACATCAGTACAGTTCAGGAGTGGCTGTTGGATGGAATCACCTACAACCGGAGGAGACGCCCCATTAGTCGTGAGTGAGGGTGGCAAACCAGAATTGCTTCGCGATCGCCTGAATTTAAGTCCGAGGAAACGCATGGGAGATTGATCGAATATTCCTTCATACGATACCCCTTCTGGCACCTCCACGGGGACAGAAACACAAATTCCTTTCCCTTGCGGATCAGTTCGGATTTGTTCACTGACGGCAACAAACGCTGTATAGGGGGCTAAAATCTGATAGGTTAAGGCTGTTTCGATGATTGCCTCAACCTGTGCCTTCTTCTCACAGTGCCACATTTGATTCATCAGATCCTTGATTCGCGCCCGCCCCCACAACTGCGCGATCGCACAATTACCCTCTGAATCAAATCTCAGGTGAAATTCCTGTTGATAACGCTTACCCCCAGTAACGGTTCCGGTAATTTTCAGGATACCCGTCTGTTCCGGATGAATTGAAGAAATGCGCCCAAATAAAACTAAGGGTTGTTGGGTAAACAAATCGGGGGGAGTTGTCGGATAAATCATCGCCTCTCCCATTCCTTGCCACTCCACATTAATAGTAGTTAGCACAGGGTTATTAATGTGGCGCAAGAATTCTTTAGTTACCTTTTGAGTTGACTCATCTTGACACACAATTCGCGATGTTCCTCGCCCTAATTCTGCAATCCGATTTAAGAGAAACCGATTCGGTGAACTGCCAACCCCAAAACTATATAAACGATTTCCCGGTTGGAGATACTGTTTTACCTCTGCCAAAATTTCTGATTCATTGCCAATATAACCATCAGTAATTAATACAATACTGCGTAACCGTCCTTCGGGTGCAGGGGGGAAATTTAAGACAGCCCGAATTCCATTGAGTAAATAGGTACCGCCATTTGCTTTTAATTGATTAATATACGTCAGGGCTTTAATTCGATTTTGGGGCGTATTGGCTAAAGGTTGAGCCGATAATTGGGTCGTGATATCAGAAAAATCCAGAATTGTAAATGTATCCTGGGGATTCAATCCCTGGATAAATCGGCGCATCAGTTCCTGAGATTTACGGAACGGATCACCTTTTTGAGATCCGGATGTATCGATGAGAAAAACGACATCTTTGGGAACAATTTCATGATCGGAATAATCCACCGCCGGAATCAAATACAAGGCAAAATGACCGCCGCGTGTATCCGATTGCGTTAGTACCGTCGCCTGAGTGCGATCGCCTGCCACTTGATAGCGTAAAATCAGGTCTTTATTGGGAATGGTGTCTTCTTCCCCCAGGAGTACGCGCACCCATGTCTCCTCATGTTCCACTTTGATCGGGTGCGAGGGGGAATTAATGTTGGAAATGGGAACTCCAGCGTCAATTTCCACCGTGATTTGAATATCGTGTCCTGAACGGGTACTGGGTGGGATAATCGTAGGCATAATCCGTGACGCATCCGCCACGCGATCGCTATCCCCGGTTTCATCAATGGGAATCCCTGGACAAAAGCGGGGTCCTACTACCATTGGGAAAACAAATTCGCATTCACCGCCACTAAATTTCAGGGTGTCAGTATAGCGAATCGTTACATCAATCCGTTCTCCGGGTTTAATATTGGCTAAAGATTGGGTAAAAATATTATCCCGTTCTTGTTCTAATAATCCAGCCGTTCGTCCCTCTTGGCGGGCTTGTTCGTAAATTAGCTGCGCCTCTTCCCGTTTTTTAATCCCTCCTTTAATTATGCGATCGCCTAGTTTTATTTCCATCTCATCCACCACCGCCGCATCTGGCAAAGGGAAGATATAGATAGCTTCTAACGGTTCCATGAAGGAATTTTCAAAGGTTTGCGTTACCTCGACGCGGGATAAATTCCCCGCCACTTTAGCCAGCACTTGCGTATGCTTCAATGGGAAAACCAAAGCATGTTCCCCCGTTTTGGTGTATAGTCCACCAAGGGGTTTATGAGAGCGGAGCGTTGTATTCATAACCATGAGTACATTCTTCACCAATGAGGGGCATCTATAATCAATGCTACTGTTGAGTTTTGGCGTTTCAGGAGCAGTTGACCCCTTAT
>CAKZMA010000477.1 GCA_937127375.1 uncultured Coleofasciculus sp.
TCTTATAGCTCTACGATCATTCTCAACCATTAAATAGGCGAATGTTCTAAACCAATTTACTAGGATCTGGAAAGTTAGGTTTAAAAAGTAAACAGTTACATAAAGACAGGCAGAAACTCCCGCCCATACAGCCGCCCAGATTAACAGTGTTAATGGCTCCATTATTTTCTCCTTATTCCACTATAATTACATTTTTGTCACCAAAAGTATCCAGCAACTCTTCATCCAATTTAAGAGCCACTAGCTGCCGACCATAAGGTTTACCAGCAGAATCACAAACTACTTCATTATTTTTATCTAGAAACATTTGGACGATATGATAACCTTGGAGATGAGGTTTACGCAGTATAGCTCCTCTCTTTATCCTGGGATCATTTGGGCGATTGCTTACAAAATAAGTGATTGCCTCTTCATAGGTTATCAATGGTATAACGTCTGGTAATGTCAGAAGGTCGCGCCATAACTCGCCCAATTGAGAAAATATATCCTGATTAAATTCATGATTGGGAAATTTTTTATTTCTTAATCTAACAAAAATTAAATTTCGACCATCAAAGGTTTGTGCCAGTTTTTGATCTAAATGCTGTGTAACTAGCTGACGACCATAGGGAGTACCATCTTTACGACAAATAATCAGATTATGTTGGTCTAAAAATATCTGCCCTAAGATTTGTCCTTCATCATGTTCTTGCCAAATAATTACACCCTTGTGAACAGTAAAGTCGGCTGGGCGATCGGTCTCAAAAAAAGTTATCACCTGATCAAAAGTTACGAGCGTCTGTATTTCCGGCATTGCCAGAATACGCGGTGACCATTTATTGAAATGAGCAACTATTTGCTGTTCAACCTCGCGAGTTATTTTTTTATCTCTATCAGAGGAGTCTTTACGAAACCAGTTTACCAAGTTCACCATAATTGCATCATTTCCCTTATAAACTAAAGTCGTTACTCTTAAAATTGGCTATCTAGCAAATAATTAAAGATAATTTATAATTCACTATTCAAACTCAACTCTACCCTTAAACCAATAATGGATACAGAGAGGTTGTTAGGTATTTTCTAAATTCAAAAAATCGCTATATAACTATCATTGTGGCACGCCTTTTTTACAACGGCAAGCTTAATTAGGTGAATTTAGTGTAAAATGAAAAATTGATTCCAAATTTTATTTGGCGTAAAAAAGAGTAATTTAGTCGCTAAAAGTGAAAAAGAGTGTAATATAGTGTAATGCTAGACTCAGATCCACTTTCAGCTATGGACGTTCAAGAAGTCTTAAACTGGACGGATAATTTGGTGTTCTCAAAAACGGGTAAACATCTCGACTCCCTGCAAAAGGCTGTAGTTGAGGGGACTTGGCAGCGGCAAAAGTATCCAGAAATTGCTAGAAACTGCCACCGTACTCACGATCGCATCAAACAAGTGGCAAGAGAATTATGGCAGTTAATATCGGCAGAGTTGGGAGAAGATGTTAGGCAATCTAATTTTCGAGCTATTTTAGAACAAGTCGAATTTTCCAATGTCTTATATTTTGGTTCTGGTGATCGCGTAAAAATTGGTGATATTAATTTCTGTAACGAACATTGTCCTTATCCCAAAACAAAAAAACAACGATCGCGCACTCCAAACGCCACCAGCCACAAACCTGAAAAACGCCACGATTTAACCGAAGCACCGGAGTGCGATCGCGTCTACAACCGCACCACAGAACTAACGACTCTCAAACAGTGGATACTCCAAGAAAAAATCCGCATCGTCACTATCTTTGGATTACCGGGTATCGGCAAAACCACCATCGCTAGAGAACTCATCGAACAAATTAAAGATAATTTCGATTATATCCTCTGGCGCAACTGTACCGAAACCCTGACACTGAAATCTCTAAAAACCAACTTAATTCAGTTCTTTTCTAAAGATCGAGAAACCCAACTCCCCTCCCTAATCGACTATCTGCGATCGCATCCCTGCCTGATCATCCTCGACGACTTCCAAGAACTCTTTGCCAGTGGTGAATTAGCAGGCACCTATCTACCAGACTGTGAAAATTACAGGAAATTCTGGCAACAAATGGCGCGAACACCTCACCACAGTTCCTTCCTCCTCATGAGTTGGGAAAAACCCACAGAAATTGCCATCTTAGAAGGAGAAAACCGCCACTGTCGCACGTTACAACTTGGTGGTTTGGCAGAGTCGGCGGCGGAACTCTTGACGAACAAAAGGTTAACCGATGAGGATAAATGGTGGGAACTTATCGAACGTTACGGCGGCAATCCATCCTGGTTAAATATAATCGCTTCTACCATCCAAGATTTATTTAACAGTAGCGTTGATCGCTTCTTATCCTATCCCAATCTATTTCTGGGAGACTTAGAACCCAGATTAAAGGCACAATATCAACGATTATCTGAATCTGAGCAAATGGTAACGCTGTGGTTAGCGAACCAAAACGCGGCAGACATTTCCCTTAAACCCGCCGAGTTAGCATTGTCTGACTCTGATTTTTTGAAGGCGGTACAATCTTTGAGGAAACGGGGTTTAATTGAAAAAATAACCGATAACGGATCATCGCTGTTCGCCGTTCAAGCTTTAGTTAAAGCGTATTTGAAAGAGAGATAGACTTCTCTCCGAAATCTATCGCAA
This sequence comes from uncultured Coleofasciculus sp., assembly GCA_937127375.1. Lineage (GTDB taxonomy): Bacteria > Cyanobacteriota > Cyanobacteriia > Cyanobacteriales > Coleofasciculaceae > Coleofasciculus. The sequence goes on from CAKZMA010000477.1 coordinate 2,638, forward strand.
AAACCCGGTTTCTAGCCCCCAGGCGGAGAGATAGTCTCCGTTGGAGGGTACTACGATTCTGGCTCAGAAACCCGGTTTCCTAATCCTCCAGACCACTATAATAAGATCGATCAGCCCCAATTTGGCTACGATAAACTGCTTATGACTGTACTCATCTCAGACGAAATCCTGCAAGCCTCTCAGCTTACCCCAAGCGAGTTTCGCCAAGAAGTAGCATTACACCTGTTTCAAACCGGGCGTTTGACCTTGGGCTATGCCAGTAAATTGGCAGATATGCCCGTCCCTGCTTTTCGCCAACTTCTGAAACAACGAGATATCCCGCTTTACTCCTACGATGTGGAAGATTTTGCCTTAGATATGAAGAACTTACGGGAGTTGGGACGATTGTGATTGTCATTAGTGATACATCAGTAATCACTAACTTGGCGGCAATTCACCACCTAAAACTTCTATCTCAACTTTACAATCAAGTCACTATCCCTGAAGCTGTGTATCGGGAACTCGTTGATATCGAGCCTCCTGTACCAGGAACTCTGGAAGTCCAAGGGGCAGCCTGGTTGGAAGTCAGAGCATTAGTTAACCGTGGTGTGGTTGAACATCTTGAAAATGACGTGAGGTTAGATCCTGGAGAAGCGGAGGCGATCGCTCTTGCCATAGAGCTTAATGCAGATTTGCTCTTGATTGATGAGCGTCGTGGTCGAGCAGCGGCTGACCGTTTAGGCATCAAGATTACTGGATTGCTAGGCATTCTGGTTGAGGCCAAGCAGAAAAATTTAATTACTGCGGTCAAGCCTCTTATGGATGCTCTGATTGCTACGTCAGAGTTTAGAGTATCTTCAGCTTTATACAACCAGATTTTGAGCAGGGTCAATGAAACTTAATCGATTTCATAAAGACAACTCAATGAACTGTTTTTCCGGGGTGACTAAGCCTTTTATTTGTGGGCTGCAAGTCATGAGTACCATTCACCCCTGTTATCAGATTATGCTGTTAGCCGGGACAGTATGTACTCAGACAAGGAATCGTAGCATCCTAAACGAAATTAAGTTGAGACGGAACAAATTATAGAATAAAAAGATAAGAGTAAAAAAACGACTCCTCATTTAGAGGCAAAATAGAGATAAACGCTGAATTGCCAACTACCCCCATGAGTTACTGTCTCAATCCTAACTGTACCAACCCCCAAAATCCCGCCGGAACCAAATTTTGCCTCACCTGTGGGTCAAAAGTACGCCTCAAGGAACGATATCGCACAGTTCAACCCTTGGGACAAGGCGGTTTTGGGCGAACGTTTTTAGCGGTGGATGAGGATAAACCGTCTCATCCCCCTTGTGTGATTAAGCAATTTTTCCCCCAAGCCCAGGGAACCAGTACGGTACAAAAAGCGGCGCAGTTATTTACTCAAGAAGCAGTACGGTTAGATGAGTTGGGTAAACATCCCCAGATTCCCGAACTGTTGGCGTATTTTTGTCAAGATAATCACCAATATTTAGTGCAAGAGTTTATTGAGGGTGAAGACTTAGCCCAGGAATTGGCAAGAAAAGGCGTATTTACAGAAGCCCAAATTCGCGATGTTTTGAATAATTTGTTACCTGTTTTACAATTCGTTCATCAGCATCATGTGATTCACCGCGATATTAAACCCGAAAATATTATTCGTCGAAATCGGGATAAGCAACTGTTTTTGGTCGATTTTGGCGCATCAAAAGTGGCGACAGGGACAGCGTTAGCCAGAACCGGGACGGTAATTGGTTCGGTGGGGTATGTCGCACCGGAACAAAGTATCGGGAAAGCGGTGTTTGCAAGTGATATCTATAGTCTCGGCGTGACGTGTATCCATCTGCTGACAGGAATCCATCCCTTTGACTTGTTTGATGTGAATCAGGGGGTTTGGGTATGGCGACAAAGGTTGAAAAATCCAGTCAGCGATCGCGTGGCTAAAATTTTAGATAAGATGTTAGTCAGTGCGACGAATCAGCGCTATCAATCGGTGGCGGAGATACTCCAGGATTTAGAGTCTCAAACCCCTGTGGCTAAGGTTAAATCAGTAAAACCACCCCCTCCAGCTTCAGCGCCAATGAAGCCCCAGCCAAATTCGCCTCAATATGGGAAAGGGTTAGATAAAGAATTAGCGGATTTGAAGTCTGAGTTTTTGCAGCCACCGACATCTAAAAGTAACCCACCCAAATCGACACCGCCGACTAAAGGTTCTGCCAATACTCAAAAAACTAAAAGTCAAATGGACAGGGAATTAGAGGAAATCAAGTCTCAGTTTTTGGAAGAATAGGTTGTCGCTGACCAAGAGATTTTGAAGCAGCCAGTGGATGCTTGGGAAGCTGAACGGAATCAGGCAGATTCCCAAGTTAACTGGTGTTTTACAACCCAAGATGCTCGAATTAAACTCAAGCGCCTTTATCCATCTATTGAATCCGAATAAATGTAGTTCAGTAACAAAGTAAAGGGTACGCTCCAGCAACTTTTGTAAAAATCCGCGATCGCGCTCTTGAGTTTAACCTCTTCTCCTATACTGAAGTTCCCAATACAGCGCAAGCGGCATCGAGATAATGCCGCTCGCTCAAAAGAAATCTGGCTTCTTCTGGTTAAGTTGACACCAATGGGCATTGCCGTGTCCCTGCTTTCTGCCTTTTGCTATAGAATATACGTTCTCTAAAATTTGGCTAGGTGATTACCGATGAAACCGCCAAGTTCTACTGGTGTCCCGTTTAGGGAGGATTTCTGGATTTGCCTCATCCATACTAAGATAGTAGCTCCGATAAAAAGATAAGTTTTATCAATGATTGACGTTAGCATTTATCTTTGAAGTTAATGATTCAGATGAATTACTTGATGACTCTGTAGAGACGCGCCATGGCACGTCTTTATCTGAGAACTGCTAACTGGGGTTATTGAATCGATGTTCCCCCAGTCGCTGTGAGAAAAATTGAGAGGTTATCGTTGTGTCTGATTCCCCGACAAGTTTAATTGTGGCAGAACCGAAAGCAACCTATCAATCCGGTGGTGATCATCAGAATTGCTGGGTGGAGACGCTGGTGGATTGTCCGGGACTCGAGGGACTGTTGACGTACCGCATCCCGGCGGATTTGTCGGTTAAACCGGGAGATATTTTAACGGTGCCATTGAATAACCGACAGGTGGGGGCGATCGCAATTCGGTTACTGGCTTCTCCCCCTGCTGATGTGCCATTGGCGAAAATCCGGGAGGTGGAGGATGTTGTCTGTACTGGGTTTTTTGGGACATCCTATTGGCAGGTATTGGAACGAGTGGCGCAGTATTACTGCACACCCCTGATATCCGTAGTTCGGGGGGCATTACCACCGGGATTGTTGATGCGATCGCAACGGCGAGTTCGTTTGCATCGTGAAGCGCTTCCCAATGGCGCAGACAAGTTTGTTGGTGGAACGGCGCGTCAGATTTTAGCACTCCTAGACACCCAACCCGAAGGGGATTACAGTGTCGCCTATCTACAACGTCAGGTGAAAGGGGCGCGTCACGGGGTGAAAGATTTACTCAAACGCGGCTGGGTGGAAAGTTATTTGAAACCGCCCCAACCCTCACGCCCGAAGCTGAAGAAAGCTGTCACTCTCGTCGCGGATGGCTTTGAATCTGATATCACCGAACGACAACGGGAAGTATTAGATGTACTGCGGCGTCGGGGTGGGGATATGTGGCTGAATGAGTTATTGCAAGTCTGTCATGCTACGTCTTCTATTGTTAACAAGCTGGCAGAAAAAGGGTATGTCGTCGTTGAATACCGGGAAATTCTCAGAACCTTGGATCAGCCAAATGTGGCAGATGATCGCCCTAAAGTATTGACAGATACGCAAACCTATGCATTGAAAACGATTCAAAGTTTGGATGAGTATAACCAAGTGCTATTGCATGGGGTAACGGGTTCCGGGAAAACCGAAGTTTATCTACAAGCGATCGCGCCGTTGTTAAGGGCGGGAAAATCAGCCCTGGTATTAGTTCCAGAGATTGGGCTAACCCCGCAACTCACCGACCGATTTCGCGCCCGCTTTGGTAAAAAGGTGAACGTGTATCACAGTGGGTTATCCCATGGGGAACGTTATGATACCTGGCGACAAGTATTAAGTGGAGAACCCCAGGTCGTCATTGGTACGCGATCGGCTGTTTTTGTGCCGTTACCCAAATTGGGTCTAATTATATTAGATGAAGAACACGACTCCAGTTTCAAGCAAGACAGTCTTTCTCCCACCTATCATGCCCGTACCGTTGCTCAATGGCGGGCGGAATTGGAAAATTGTCCTCTGGTTTTGGGTTCAGCTACCCCGTCTCTAGAAACCTGGGTTGCTGTCAACGGTCAACAAGCCAATCTCAACACAGACGCCCCCTGTAAAACCTATTACCTTTCATTACCCGAACGCATCCAATCCCGCCCCTTACCTCCTGTGGAAATTGTGGATATGAGACAGGAGTTAAAGCAGGGGAATCGTTCTATTTTCAGCCGTTCTCTCCAAGATGAGTTACAGCAGTTGAAACAAAAGCAGCGACAAGGGATTTTATTTATTCCCCGTCGTGGACATAGTACGTTTGTCTCCTGTCGCAGTTGCGGCTATGTGATTGAATGTCCGGACTGTGATGTGTCCCTGTCCTATCACTATGCTTATGAGGGGGCAAATCAACTTTTACGTTGTCACTATTGCAACTACACAACCGCCCATCCTAATAATTGTCCCGAATGTGGTTCACCTTACCTTAAGTTTTTTGGTAGTGGCACACAACGGGTGGAACAGGAGTTGGCTAAGGCGTTTCCTGATTTACGGGTAATTCGCTTTGATAGTGATACCACCCGTAACAAGGGGGCGCATCGAACCCTGTTAACTCAGTTTGCCAATGGGGAAGCGGACTTATTAATCGGGACGCAAATGTTAACCAAGGGATTAGACTTAGCAGGAGTCACCTTAGTCGGCGTTGTCGCAGCCGATGGATTATTACACTTATCTGATTATCGGGCAGCCGAACGAGCATTTCAAAGCTTAACCCAAGTCGCAGGTCGGGCGGGTCGGGGGGATGAACCGGGTCAGGTGATTGTCCAAACCTATTCACCCCAACATCCAGTGATTCAGGCGGTGAAAACCCATGGGTATGAGGTGTTTACTGAGGCGGAATTGGTACAACGGGAATCGTTGAATTATCCTCCTTATGGGCATCTGATTTTGTTGCGGTTAAGTGGGTTGGAGGAGATGGCGGTTGAGAAGGCGGCGGAGATGTTAGCGGATTGGTTGAGTCAAGCGGGTTCCGGGTATGAGATATTAGGACCCGCCCCAGCGGGGATTATGCGAATCGCCCGTCGTTATCGGTGGCAGATTTTGCTCAAGTTTCCGCCAGATGTAGCGGTAGGATTACCCGATGTGGCGGCGTTGCAGCGGATTTGTCCGCCGGATGTGAGTTTGACGATTGATGTTGATCC
>CAKZMA010000478.1 GCA_937127375.1 uncultured Coleofasciculus sp.
GCTAAAAGTTCCCTCTGCTTCCTGTAGCCCTAACAAGAAGGCGGGAAATGATGTAATCATGCTTGGGGTTCAGGACTCCATTAATTTTCTTTAGAGCTTAATGACATAGTAATGTAGCCAAACTTGACCAAACCGTCAATAAATTTTTGTTACAAAGTTTAAGGTTTAACCCGATCAACGTGGCGTCGATATTTTTATTCTTTTAAAGAAAATTCGTCAAACTAGAGTTAGCGAGTAAAACTCCTGAAGATAACTGAGTTTCGTTATACCCTATCTCTGTAGACTAGGGGAAAACAGCGAAGGGAAAATCCTGAGCCATTATTTTTGAGACGAGAATATAAAGTATGCTGGATTTGGCAAGTTCTACCGAATTGGGGAACCAGCGATGAAACCTATCCCATTGTGCATTCGCTGCTTATTTGTCGGTGTTGTCCTCACCGGCGTAATTCCCTACCTAAATTTTCCCCAAACAGGACGGTTTCCTAAGCGCGATCGCACCTTACAATCAGCGATCGCTTGGCTGGACTTGGTTCCCCCAGCCCAGGCTCAACCCATTACCCCATCAGCCGATGGTACTGACACCAGAGTTACCCCAGAGGGAAACCGCTTGGATATCCACGGTGGAACGCTTTCGGGAGATGGCGCAAATCTCTTCCATAGCTTTGATCAATTTGGACTTTCTCCAGAGCAAAGTGCCAACTTTATCTCCGATCCCCAAATTCGCAACATTCTGGGACGAGTAGTTGGCGGAGATACCTCTGTGATTAATGGTCTAATTCAGATCACTGGGGGAAATTCTAATCTATTCTTAATGAATCCGGCGGGGATCATTTTCGGCGCTGATGCCCAACTTAATGTCCCGGCTGCTTTTACTGCAACCACAGCAACGGGGATTGGTTTTGGTGCTGAGAGTTGGTTTAATGCGTTTGGTGAGAATAGTTATGAAAATTTAATCGGGAGTCCCACAAGCTTAGCGTTTGACTTGGCTGAATCAGCAGCAATTATTAATCATGCCAATCTAGAGGTGGGAGAAGGTCAGAACTTAACCTTAGCGGGTGGTAGTATTACCAACACAGGGCAACTGACAGCACCAGGAGGACAAGTTGCGATCGCGGCTGTACCCGGTGAGAATTTGCTCAGAATTAGTCAACCGGGAAGCCCCCTCTCGTTAGAGATTACACCGCCTCGCTCCGCCACTGGGGAGCAATTGCCAATTAATCCCCTCGATTTACCTGTTTTACTGACGGGGAATAGCGGTCAAGTTGTTAACGTTGGGCAAGTATCAACCACCGATACGAGTCAGGGGGGCGCAATTCATGTTGTTGGTTCTAGGGTGGATAATCTGGGTCAGATTACGGCTGATGGGGCGAATGGGGGTAATATTCAGGTTCAAACTGATCATTTCCTGGACACGGGACAACTGAGTGCAACCGGGAACCAGGGAAATGGTGGGGAAATTCAGGTTAATTCTACAGGCACAGTCATTCAAACCGCTAGCGCAACAACCCGGGCAAATGGTTCTCAACAGGGAGGGGTCATTGAATTTAAGGGTAATGCTAATACAGTCTTAACCACTTCAGGTGACATTGAGGCGACAGGAGAGGTGGGCGGTACAGTCCATTTATTTGCTGAGACGGTTCAGTTATTGGCGACTGATATTGATGTTAGTGGTAACAGTGGCGGTGGAAAGATTTTAGTCGGTGGTGATTTTCAGGGACAAACGTCAAATGCCATTAATGCCCAAAATACAATCGTCAATCATAGCAGTCGTTTAAACGCCAACGCCCTGACCACTGGTAACGGAGGACAGGCGATTGTTTGGTCTGACCAACACACTCAATTTTCCGGTACGATTCAGGCGCAAGGTGGTGTCATTAGCGGTGACGGCGGTTTTGTGGAAGTATCCGGTAAAAATACGCTCTCGATGAC
>CAKZMA010000479.1 GCA_937127375.1 uncultured Coleofasciculus sp.
GAATTGTTTTATCGGATGAGAGTGCGAAAAATTCGATTAAAGCTTGGAGGCAAACCTATAACGTTCTGGCTTCTTTTCAGCACTCTATTGTTGAAAAAGCCAATCATGATCTGCCATCGGTGTTAGGGATTAATCCAATACAATCGCGCAGTAAATTCGGTTTGGGCTATGTCCGTTGTCTAACGGGTCGCGGCGTATTCTTACCTAAATGGCGGCAAAACGTTGAAGATGGTAGGGAGCAAAAGATAGAGGGCAAACGGAAAAAGCCTAATGGTCTACATTCTACGTTTGTTTCAGTGAAAAGTCCAGATGCCAATGCGGCTTACTGGACAATGTGCGAAGCTGATATTATTAAAACCTTTTTGGCGTACTGCGTAGCGGCTTTTGATGCTCATCCTGAATGGGAAGCTTGGGTGGGGAATTGCTGTCACGATGAAGCGGACATTTTTGGTAAAGAAGAATTTGGTGTTGAGATAGCTAGTGCTGTGCAAATGGCGATGGAACAGGCGATGAGAATAGTCATTAAGGATATTCCAGTTTCTGAGGATGAATGTCCAGAACGTCTCTTAGGAAACTGCTGGACTGACAAATGAACGGGTGATAAAAATAAATTATTTCTCAACAGAAGGATTAGGAGCCTGGGAAAGCAGATTGAAAAGCCCTAAGTCTTGTTAACATTATTTTACAACTGACTAGTTGTCCTCATTAGTAATCATACCTTATTGGTTTTACAGGCAAAGGATAATCAGTAACACTCTCGTTGACTAAAGTTCGGAGATAAGTAGCAGTGGCAGAAGTTGAATCTCTTGTGGAAAGCTTGTGGGAGCTGGATGATGATGTGTTGGAAGCTCAGCTAGGCTCTCATGTTCAAGCGATAGAGGATGAAGTGGCAGGGCGTGGGGCACGAAGAGCGGGTGCAGATCCGGCTTCCCTGGATTCTATAGATGTGGGTGTGGCAGCCAGAGCAGCAATTGACCCAAAGTTCTTAAATGCTGGTCGGCGTCTTTTCAATTGGATTAACCCAGCAGCCTACAAGCTTCTGTGTACGCCATTGGGAGGTGAAGGGTCTGATGAAACGATGCAAGAACTGGTGAAGTTGCTGGATCAGGATTTAGAGAAGAATGTCGTAAAAGCTGCTGGAATGTTAGCTCCGTTTCTAACAGCGAACCTGGGATTAGCGCCAGCCATTGCTGTCTTGGTTTCAACGCTGATTATTAAGAGAGTTTCTAAGGAAGTCTCCAAGTTTACGTGTGATGCATGGCAGAAAACTTTGCCATCTTCTGATGTTCCTGCAACTCCCAGTGTTCCTGATGCGGGGGCTGGCATCTAAAGACGCGATCGCTCCTCCCCGAAGCGCACGGGCAGAAAACTGATATGCTTCGGTAACGGGGGCGATCGCTCAACCATCTGAAATTCCAGTAGCCGAGCGTGCGATCGCCTTTCATCTTTTGATTACCAACACGTAAACTGCCTATACTTCTTTTGTGAAGTTTGCCATTAAAGATCCATCCTTCCATAACTGAGGCAGGTTCTAGCGGCAGATTTCTCCTCATCAGTTTTGGGATCAGTAAGCACAGGATGATGTCTTAACCGATTACAGGCAACTTTTAGTGCGGTTTTCCAGTTACTAGGCCATAGCCTGACAATTCCATCCTGACTCGCACTAGCAATATATTGACCATCCGGGCTAAAAGTAATAGATTCTATTGCTTTTTGATGCCCCAAAAAAGTACTGATTAGATTACCTTTTGTATCCCATAATCTTACAGTCTTATCCCAACTTCCGCTAGCAATGAAACGCCCATTGGGAGAAAAAGCAAGTGAAGTAATTGAATTTTCATGACCTCGAAAAGGAGAACCTATTCGATTACCTTTCATATCCCATAGCTGTATAGTATTGTTTGCATCGCCAACAGCGATGTACTTACCATTTGGACTTAAAGCAAATCGCCAATCATTACCAAAAGGCTGACCGATTGGGTTCCCCTTGATATCTAGCAACTGTACAGTTCCACTTATATGGTATTCGTCGGTACTAATTCCTGCCACAATATATTTATTGTTTGAGGTAAAAGAAACTAATTTTGCAGCCCAAACTTCTTCTTTGAAAGGAAAAGGTTTTTTATTTAATTCAATAGTTTTAATATTTTCTCCTTCTAAATTCCATAATCTTATAGTCGTATCAAAGCTGCCGCTGATGATATATTTATTATCTCGACTAAAAGCTACGGATTCAATTATATGCTCGTGTCCTTTAAAGGGTTTATTGATTCGATTGCCGTTAGCATCCCATAACTGTAAGCTTGAACCTCCACCTCCACCAACGATATACTGACCGTTTGGACTAACCGCAAAAGAATATATAGAGTCTTCCGAGGTTTTGAAAGAGTGACGCTCTTTACCTTTTAAATCCCATATTCTAATAGTTCTATCTCCACCGCTACTGATAATAGATTGGCTATTTACATTAAAAGTAAAAGCTCCGCTAGATTCATCGTGCTTATATTGAATGCTAGTAATAGAATTATCTTGTAGTTGCCAGTTTCTAATAGTTGCATCAGAGCATACTCCAGTAATATAGCGATTATCTTGACTAAATTTAATGGCGTTAATATAACCTTCGCATCCTCTTAAGCTGGTGAGTTTTTGCTGATTATCATCATTCTCTTTAAGGGTTTTATCTTGAACGGCAATTACGTTGTTTACCCCCTGAGTTATAGCTATGTATTTGCTGTCTGGACTCAAGGCTTCAATAGACCCAAATGCTGAATTGCCTTGAAGAAATGAAATCTTTTTATTTTCTATAGAAATAATAGGTAAATCAGGACTACTGATACTAGAAAAAGACGAGGATGGTTCTTTTTTAATTAAATTTCCTTGTAAATCCCAAATTTTTACAAATTCCTCTTCTAAATCTCGGCTAGCAATATATTTACCGTTAGAGCTAAAAGCAATATATTCAACTCTGCCTCTATGAGGCATAGGCTTACTAATAGGCTTTCCTTGAAGATCTCTCAGCCAGATAGTTCCATCAATTGGTCTCAAACCAGGCGTCCCTACTGGAGTAAAGCCATCACCAGTTGCAATATATTTACCATCTGGGCTAAAAGCAGCAGTTTCGATGGAATTTTGCTCTACAATTGTGAATCTACTAGATTCCTTAGCCTCCTCAAGTGCTGTAAGCAGGCTGGATTGGACAGAGCTAAGCATATTCCACGGTATCCAGAAACGATTCTGTCCAGTAGCTTCAATAGCAAGAACCAGTCCATTAATGGGAGCAGCGGTTGAAAGCCTATTTCTTGCTACAGCAGCTTTTTCCCGTAAGGATGACAACTGAGCTTGATACAGTGCAGCAATGGTCAATCCCATCAAGCCAATTCCTACTGTCGTAACAATGGCTGTGAGCCTAGAAGTATTTCTTTGTCGCTCAATCAAACTCTCCCGTACAAAGGTATCCTCAGTTCGGTTGAACCAGTTGTTCTTGACAAGGATTCGTTTCAACTGCTCCAGTCGAGGGTCGTCATCCCAAAGATATTGGATTGGTCTTTCGCCTGAGCGTTTAGAAGAATCTGATTGTTTTTGTTTTCGACGTTCTCCATTTAGTTGCCGATTCTGAACTTTTCGGATAACGAATGTTTCTGCCTGCCTCCAAATATTCAGTAAATTTTTTTGTTGTGTTTCTTGCTTACTTTTGTTGTACCAATCGTTTACCGCAATGGTTAAGCGTTGTTGCAGAGCTAATTCCTCTTGCTCGTCTTTTATCCACCCTTGTAACTGATCCCAACTACGTACCAGGAAATCATGGGCTGGTTCCACATAGGGTTCTCCAGTCTCCTGTCCCTTCACCAGCAAACGAGCTTTGATTAACCGATCGCTCACCTGTGCCACACGCTTGTTTTCTTCCGAATCTGGATACACCAATTCAGGCTCCGGCACCCGTCGCCGTGCCACTTCTCCCCCCTCGATCGCCACCATCCGCAGCATTACCCGTCGCATTGTGGCTTGGTATGCCTTGCCCGATGCTTCACCAAAATCTCTAACGAGATTGTCATACTCCTGGCTTGCCCGACGAGTCAGCGCTCCTGCCACTCCACCCAGTTCCTCATAGTCCTTGATTCGCAAAGCGCGATCGGTTGCATTATCCTTCGCCCAACGATCGTGCAATTTGATGTAGAGTTCACTCAAAGTAAACGAGAGCAACGGCAATGCCCCCGGCATCTGCCCCACCTCATCAATCAACTTGCCCACCAACTCCGGTGGCTCAAAATACAACGCTTGCTTCAGGGCGGGTCCTTCGATCGCCTGTCGTAACTCATCCAAATTCATCGCCCGCACGGGGAATCGGGCATCTTTCCAGTAAGCCGAAAGTGGTGAGGAAAGGAAACGCGGTTCAAAGTCCGAGCGTAGGGTCAGCACAATATGCAACTGCTGAGGGCATTCAACAATTGCCTCTCTAAGCACCTGCAAAAACGGTAGCCAAGGTTGGGGTTCAGCAGCACGTTCACCAACTGTCTCGTTGGGAGAATCGCCCTCCTGCCTATCACCGCCATGAGTTTCTGTTTGACTCTCCTGGCTCATCGTAATCAACTCTTCAAACTGGTCGATTGTTAACAGCAACTTGGCATCGGGATGAGTTTGGCTCCACTTTCTAATAATACGGGTGAGATGTTGTGGCTCCGTCTGGAGTCTAGTACTCAGAGATTCTAGCTTTTCAAAAATTGTCCGATAAAGCTGCGATAACTGTTCCTTTTCTTGGGGATTGCGACACAAAGCCAAAAGCTGCTCGAAGTAATCCTCAACCAGCAAAAGTTTAGCTTCTAACGTTGCACTATTCCAAGACTCGGCTAGCTTGACAAACGCTGCATCCGTTGGTTTATCACTATCATCTTGTCCGCTTTCATCCTTGGGTTTGAACACCTCATCTAGAAAGCTCACTTGAGAGAGTTGCTCGAGCAGTTCCGGCTTTTCGATGGGCAGAATAGCTCGTGCCAAAGCTGTAAATTGAGACCGATCCGGACGCATTGGATCGAGAATGTACCATTTTGATTCCTGCCTCAAATCAGGAATCAATCCGGCTTTAACTAGACTGGATTTACCGGAACCCGAAGCTCCCAAAACAACCGTGAGAGAATGATTGGGTTGAGAGAGGCGACGCTGGAGTTGTTCAACTAATGCCTTTCTACCGAAAAAGAAGTGGGCGTGTTTTTCATCAAACGATGCCAACCCGCGATAGGGATTATTGCTCTCGTTCAGGAGTGGCGCAGGCTTAAGTTGCTCAGACGTGAATCCAGGTCTAGTGAAGACAAACTCTCCTCTGTCATACTCTAGCCTCATGGGATAGATTCCAGGTCTTTGACGTTCGCCAGACAACTTGCTGACCTGCTGTTCTAGGTACAAATACAGCTCGTGGGCAGTAATTACGCCATCCTGAATTAAATCTGCTTTGTTTTCCCGCAATCCTTCCAGTAGTGCCAGCGCAAACGGAGAATGCAGTTCCTGCTTTTCATCTGCAACTGCACCACGCTTATCCTCAGCTAATTTAGCAACATCTAGCGCTTCCTGGTCGTGTGCTGCTGAGGTCATCACTTGCCATGCTGGGTAGCGAATGAAGCGATCATAGTGTTCCCGCCGAACCGTTTCCAGTATGAGAATCATTTCCCGGCGACCTGCCCAGCGAAACGTTCCAGCAAAGCAGCAGTCCAGAATGACTAGCAAATGATGACACTCCAGTTTGCTCAGTGCCTCATACACCTTTGACATGGGCAAAAAAGAATCCTGCTTCTGCGAGTCGGCATCCTGGGGTACTAAATATCCTTCTGGTCCATCTTGACCGTTGCGGGGAATGCCATGACCGGCAAAGTAGAAAATTAGGCGATCGCCTTTCGTGGGCTTGAGTTGATTAGGAAGGGTATCATCAAGTAGCGTTTGGAGTCCTGTTAGCGTGGCTGCGTTGTCAAACAGGCGAACGACATTTTCAGGTTCATATCCATATTCTGTTTCTAGCAGATCGGCAAGTGCCCTAGCATCACTGACTGGTGTCCTAAGGTTTTGGATGCTTTCGCTGTTGTAGCGATCGATTCCGATGACGACTGCTAGGTTGCGATCGAAGTTTGTTTTGTCGTATTCCCAATTTTTCATTATTTACCTCGATAATTTATCCAGTTACATACTCTTGGTTTAAATATTTTGGTTGTTGTCAAATTAGCTTAATTTTTTAAATGTATTTCACTGGAACTGATTTTAATAAGGACTGACTACCTTGTTCATTTAACAAACAATTTAATACTAAACTAAATAAAAAATGATTTTAGAGGATAATTTTATATGCAAGAAATTATAAAAATCTATTTACAATGTAACGAATTACTTTCATTCTTGTGTTTTTCCAGTCACTTTCTAAGTTGCTAAAACCTTTTGTAATATAACTACTAGGATGAGGAGGAACAAGTAATTTATAATTTCTTATCTTTGATGAAAATAAACGTATTTCACAAATTTCGCCGCTATCTTTGCTTGCTGTGATATAAAAGGGATAACTAAGTTCTGTCTCGCCGGGTTGTAGTCCATTCCATGCAACAAGCTCGTTTTCCCAAAGAGGAGCAGATATAATACGACCTCTTGCATCAATCTCCATAAAGTAAACATAAATAGGATAGTTAGTAAAGTTGCTTAGACTAAACCTGATAATACTACCATCAGGAATTATGTATGTTTTTTGTTCGCCAATATCTTGCTCCTGAGCAACCTTAAGAGTATCTTCGCTCCAGCCAGCAAGAAATTTAACATCGAGTGGAAAGTCTATTTCGCTGAGTATGATATCAGCTTTATTGTTCCAAGATGAGGGGATATAAATAAATTTTCTAATATTTAAAATATTCTTGAGTGTCCAGAGGTCGTACTGGGAAAGAGGAATTATTCCATCAGGTAGGTGAAGAGCATAAAGTTTATCTACAATTTGAGCAGCCCTTGTAAGCATACTTTCGGATAGCATCAGCCGATATTCTAGATAGAGAGCTTCTGGACTCTCCGGTCTAAGAGAGATAACTTGCTCAACAAGCTTCTTAAAAGTTGTAAATTTCCCATTTTGAAGGGCAGAGAAAGCACGGGCTTTAAGAGCATCAAAACTTTGCTCTCGTAGCGAGATCACCATTTCACCTCGATCATCGAAATAAAATGAGCCGAAGTCTGGTGTTTGATTTGATTGGGAAGCTTGTGCTACCTGCTGCTGGATGAATAGTCCTAGTTCTGAAGAAGTGATTAGTCCATTACCATCCAAATCTGCTTTGCCCCAATTAAATCCATCAACCAATGTGCCAGTAAAAAGGGAATGACCAGGAATTGGTCCGCCGTCCAGTGCAAGTTGTTCACGTCTAGCAGATGTAATGACTTTACGGCTGATGCGGTTGCTCAAGTCTCTCTCATAGCGATTCGCACTCTTATAAATCTTCATTGCTTCGCCAAGTGCAAAACCGCTATGGCAGGAGTCTAGAATAACGAGGATATGTCTTGCTGGAAGCCTGCTGATAGACTCAAGGAGTCGATTGATCTGGTAGTAGTCGCTCCAATATTCTTTAGGTCCTCGTGCTTCTACCGGAACGATAAACCCGGTTTCTCCAATAACCTTGCCTCCTAGCTTGTCAACGCGGGTGTGTCCGTGTCCTGCAAAAAATAGCACTAAGTTGTCATCTTCCTGCAACTCCTCTCGAAGCTGATCCTCGATAAGGGATTCAATCGCTGCTTTAGTAGCAGTCTCATTAAGTAATGGTGGTATCGGTGCGGAAAATCCCAGCTTGTCGATGAGTGTCTGCTGAAGCCCGATCGCATCCTGCACGGCATTCTTGAGTTTTTGCCAGTGAACGTACTCGTTGATGCCAATCGTTACGACGAGCGATCGCCCCTGTTTGACAGGTTCAGACTCTACGGCTTCCAGAATCATTGCTCGCTTAAGGTTTTCTGTTTCTTGGGTTGGCTCAGTCATGACTCCACGTTATCTCCTAGTTTCCAGCTATCCTGCATGGCATCAAACCTCATACCTGAAGCTGCCACAGCTTAATCTCTAGGTCATCACCGCCACTAGCAATTAGGCTGCCGTCAGGGCTAAAGGCAACGGCACGAACCTCTCCTAGATGTCCCGTGAGGGTTTGCAATAACTTCCCTGTTGCTAAATCCCAGACTTTCACGGTGTAATCTGCACTGGCACTGGCAATTTTTGTACCATCAGAACAGATGGCAACACACCAGACTCGACCAGCATGACCGTAGAGAATGTGAGGTTGCTTCTTTGCCCCAGTAGCCAAATCCCAAAGCTTTATAGTTCTGTCTGCTCCACCACTAACTAGCGTCTGACCATCAGGATTAACAGCCAGTGATAAAACTTCACTTAGATGAGCATGTTCAATTTCGTATAGTGGTTTCTTTGAGTTGCCACCAGAAACCCAAACTTTAATATTGCTACTTTTGCTGCCGCTAACCAAGACCTGTCCATCTGGACTGAAGGCAAGAGCAAGAACGGAACTATCGTGAGCTGCAACGGCGTACTTCCGTTTTCCACTCTCTAAATCCCATAATTTGACTGTCCCTTGTGTGCTGGCACTAGCACTGGCGATAATATTTTCTCTGGGACTAATAACAATGGCATTGAGAACCGTTGCAGGGTTATCAGATGTCTTAATAGTGCATTGCCGCTTGCCCGTCTGCAAACTCCACAGCTTGATTATGCTGTTAGCGCTGGCACTGGCAATGATCCCACCATCTGGGCTAATGCTAACACTCTTAACTCGCTGCTCGTGACCCGTCAGCATATGAATTAGCTGTCCAGTTTTCACGTCCCATAATCTAGCAGTCTCGTCATTACTACCGCTAACAATCGTTTGTCCATTAGGACTAAAGGCAAGAGATCGAATCCAATCGGAATGACCTTTGAAGGAGGTTATGTAATTCCAAGTATTTGCTTGTTGCATTTCTGAGGGTAAATCTTTTGAAGTAGAAGCTGGCAGCTTAATCATATTTAGGTTTTCTTTTTTCTTAATAACTGGAATTAAATGCTCTGAAACTCGAGGGTTTTGTACGTCGTCCGGAGAAGGAATAAGAATCATCTCGCGATGCTGAGTAGATGGCGATGACAATTCCATCTCAATTGCAATGCAACCCAGTTTATATGCTATTTCAATAGACTTGCCAGCACCAATGCCGTCATAGAAACCCACAGCAAAAGCGATCGCAGCCTCATCCAGAATCTCGCGATTCATGCCAATTACATAGTTTATGTGCTGGACAATTGCCTTAGCTTGAGTTTCTGAGTAACAAGCATTGAGTAAAACACATTCAATTTTGTCGGCAAAGAGTTCAAACACTTTAGACAGTATTTCACCATCAACGAGTTTTTCTTTGCCCTTGTCATCTTCCAAAACTAAACCATTATCACCAGTTCCATGTCCACAGAAATGAACAATTTGTGGCTCAACCTCTAACAAAGCGCGTGTCAGGTCAATAGGGCGTACTGCTCCCCGTACTTCGATGCGAAATTCATCGCGATTTTGCGCTCGCCTTAAACCTTCTCGAACATCACGAATTTCGCGATCCAGATCGAGAACCGAAGTTCCTTTAGGATTAGAGGCTAGCATCAAAATTGTCTTCACCCTATCAATTCCTACACGAAAGTTTAGGCTTTGCTATCAGCTAACTGAACAACCGAGTTTTGCATGGCAGAAGAGACTGTCAAAATCTGGAAAGTAGCTCGCTAGAATTAGTAACTTTAAACTCTCAGCTATTTGACAGTCCCACTCCAAAACTATTATTTGGTGATAGTAAATTGCACTTGCTTGGTTAGCCACTCAGCATTCGGATCGGGTTCGTAAAGCATTGCACGAGTTAACTCAGGCGGTGGCGGATTATCAACATCAGCACCTATA
>CAKZMA010000480.1 GCA_937127375.1 uncultured Coleofasciculus sp.
GATAAAGGTTTCAAATTTGTCATGGAATCAACGTGGAGATATTGAGGCGATGAATATAACCCTAACACCAGAAGCGGAACAATTGATTCAAGAAAAGATTAAAAGCGGTCAATATCAAACGGCTGATGAAGTAATTGTTGAAGGTTTACAATTATTAGAGCAGCGAGATAAACACTATGAAGTGTGGTTAGAAAAAATCAATCGCCAAGTAGAAGTTAGTATTAAACAGCTTGCGCTTGACGAAGAGACGGATAGGGAAGTTGTGATGGCTAGACTGCGGGAGCAAGTTACGAGTGAAGATTTAGATCCCCTAGTCATTGAAAAACTGAAGGGGCTAGCTCAGAAACACCAGCGCTCACTGCAAGCTGAGTTAACGCACATTATAGAAGCAGCCATTCAATCCCAAATACTTAACCAAACTAATACGAAAGGAATTCCTAAAACATCCGAAGAGTTGGGCTGGTCTCCTGGTTTTTTTGAGAGGACAGCGGGAAAGTGGCAAGGGGAACCATTGACACGCGGGAAACAAGGAGAATATGAGCAGCGGCTTTGGGAACTTTTGTGATTTATCTGTTAGATACGAATACGTGCATTCTCTATCTGACTCGTCGAAATTCAGCGGTTGTTGAGAAATTGGTGACAATTCCACGGCAAGACATCGTGTTGTGCGATATTGTCAACGCTGAACTCTATTATAAGGAAGTTGTGTGTTAACCCTAGATAGCGATTTTCGGGTTGATCGGAAGAATCGTAATCAGATGATTGATTTGATTATTGCTGATGAACTATAAGATGAGCTATAAAGTTAGAAAGCCGTAAAGCTGGCTGAGGAGTGATGGCGCTTGGCATACACTCCGTAAACGTAGTTTTGCTCAGGATGAAAAACGGACTGAATTCCCAACAGAGTGCGATCGCGCAGCATACCCAAGGTGCAGTTTTGGTACTGGCTCCCGTTGGTACGGGCAAGACTCGCGTTTTAGCCGAGCGAGTGGTTCATACTATAAAGACAGGTATTTCTCCTGAAAAAATTCTTTGCCTGACGTTCACGAATCGAGCGGCTCAACAGATGAGTGAGCGTCTATCTCAGTATTGTCCAGAGCAGTTGCCCTTTTTGACGATCAAAACCTTTCACGGCTTGTGTGCTTCTATGCTACGGATAGAGGCTCGTTTGCTTGGACTACCAGCAGATTTTGTGATTTATGATGATGCAGACTGTATTGAACTGATCAAGGAAGTCTTTGGTGTATCGAAGGATCGAGATGCCCAGCAGTTATTCTTTAACCTGGCTAACTGCAAAGTTAAAGCGAGTAACGCCCAACTCTGCCTCAGTGCTGCACTAGAACAAGTGTATGCCTCATTAGGAAGCGATCGCGCTAAAGATGCGGCTCGATACCAAGCCATCCTGCAAAAACGTCATGTTCTCGACTTTGGGGATCTCCTTTTCTATGTTCGGGCAATGTTCGCTCATCAACCAGAGATTAGCCACCGTTGGGCGTCCAAGTTTGATTTCGTTCAGGTTGATGAAGTGCAAGATACTCATCTTTCGGAATACAGCATTGTCAGCCACTTAGCCTCTCGTAGTGGCAATCTCGCGATGATTGGGGACTTAGATCAGACAATTTACGAATGGCGAGGATCTCAACCCGCTCAAGTCATTTCTCAATTTAAGCGCGACTTTAAACCCACAGAGTATTCTTTAACCTGGAACTATCGCGCCACGAAAACACTGTTAAAAGCGGCGTCTGGTTTTGCTGACTCCTTTGATCATCGACAAACACAGATTACACCTTCCCCAGATTGTGAAATCGGAGAACCAATTCGAGTTCATGTCGCCAAAGATGAACGAGCCGAGGCGCAGTGGATTGGCAAACAAATTCAGAAATTAGCCGATAATCGCCCAGATTTTGCCTACAGTCGAGTGGCGGTTCTGGCTCGTAACCATAGGCGAACAGAAGTTGTCAGCCAGATAGTGGAACGAATGGGAATTCCCTGCGTCACGGTTGAACGATTCCAATTTTTCATGCGCCAGGAAGTGAAAGATGCTTTAGCGTACTTACGTCTAGTTTTGAACCCATTTGACACAGGTTCGATGCGTCGGATGTTGCTCCGCCCAAGTCGAGGAATCGGAGAGGTAACGATCAAAAATGTTATTGAAGCGGGTAAGGATTGTGGCTTCAGACTGACAGATATGGTATCCCGGCAAACCTTCATTAATGGTGATCCATTTAGTGAACTGTTGAATGCCTATTCATCCGGTACAGTGATTGTCTTTGATGTAGAAACAACCGGATTTTCGGTTAGTCAAGATGAGGTTGTAGAAATTGCCGCTATCCGTTTAGTTAAGGGGCAGCCACAGAGCCAGTTTCATGCCTATATTACCAATACTGTGCCTGTTGGTGACTCGGAATGGATACATGGACATAGCGATCGTTTTTTAGCCGAACAGGGTAGACCAGCTAAAGAGGTTTTCCGCGAGTTTTTCGAGTTTGTGGGAAATGCTATGTTGGTTGGGCATAATGTCGGTTTTGACATCAAGATGGTAACCGCCCAAGCCCAAAAAGTTGGTATACCTGTTCCTAAGCTGCGATGGGAAGACACGCTGGAGTTAGCCAATCGGTTTATTGAAGCAGAACGCTACAATTTGGAAACTTTAGCCAAGCATTTAAAGCTTGAACATTTGCCGAGTCATCAGGCAATGGATGATGTGAAAACCACGATTGACTTGCTAGCCAGACTCATTCCACTGGTTGAGCGTAGAGTGGATTACCGGCAAGCGTTGGTGTATCGCTACGGCGATGAGTTTGAGGAACTGGCTGAACAGATGGACAAGTGGCGCGATGCCAGCCAAACCATGCGACCTTCAGAACTGTTGGATAAATTGTTGGTTGAATCTGGACTCTATAAATATTACCAGTCAGACGAAAAACGACAGCAAAACTTGTTACAGCTTATCCGAATTTTCCAGGAACAGGATAACCCAGATTTGCACCCGGACACGGCTTTACGCAGCATTCTTGAATTTACTGCCCTGGCTAAGAACTTGGATCAAGTGTCTCAAGATGATAATCAGATTCCGATTATCACGGTTCATCAGTCCAAAGGTTTGGAATTTGACACCGTTTTCATTGCGGGTGCGACTGAGGATGAGTTTCCCAGTTTTTTCAGTGTACGCGACAATAAGCTAGAGGAGGAAAGGCGGTTGTTTTATGTCGCCATAACTAGGGCAAAGCAAAGATTGTTTATTTCAGCTTCCTCAA
>CAKZMA010000481.1 GCA_937127375.1 uncultured Coleofasciculus sp.
TGGGACGAAACTGTAATCAGTTACTGGGAAATTGGATAGTCAAAAGTCCCTTGCACTTGTGGGGGGCTTTTTTGGTGCTGTTTTCTCTATTAGGGGTGCTGAATAAATAAGTTAATCTTAAACGGCGCGAGGCTCCTGGCGGTTTAGCTGAATGTCTACAACTAGCTGGTAGTCGGGACTTCAATGCTTCTGGCACAAGGTTTACCAACAACGAATCTAGGTTAGTTGAGGTTAATAGTCCTCAAATTCAATAGAATCGAGCAGGCTAATACTGATTGGTGAGACTTTCTGAGCTATTTCCGGCGAATTTGAGAATGCATCATTCTCGATATGCGGATAGTCGCACTGGGGAGAAAATCCATGGTTTCTTGTAGGTGTATTGTCTTGCCTATCTCCATCTCCGTGTTGCCCTGGAATATAACTATAGTGAGTAATCCAGCTATCGTTAACTTGTTGGATATGGCGCAGTTCATGTTCATTGGCGGCAAACAACCAATGTCCATCCGAATGAAAGGCAAACACACTGGCTAGATGACAGTGATAGGATTCATAATACTTGGGACAACTCCCAGACGCAGAACATTGACTATCAAAAAAGGGACAGTGTATGGTGGAACAGACATTGATTGTAGCTTGTATAACGTTCAAACGCTTCATAGATTTACCCCTGGCTGATTTGTGGCTAAAGCACTTTTCCCGCCCTAAAAATGTAGTTATATATACTATAATTATATTGTCAAGAGTTGGGAAGTGAAAACCGCAGCTCCTCGGAAATGGTTAAGGGTGAGCAGATCACAATCCCTTCCGTCTGTGGTGGTCAACGCATCGCGGGTTTCGGAAGTATGAGGTAGTTTAGCCATGACGCGACTTAGGGAATAATAATATCCACCTCCGAGACACCCGATCGCTCGGCTTGCTGACAACGCTGCTGGTAAAATTGAACCACGCGATCGCGATCGTCCCATTGCCACAGTTGAGTGAAAATCTGCTGCGCTTTGGTATACTCTTTCTCCACATACAGATGCACCCCCCGTTCAAACTCCGTCCGAGTTTGTCGCTTCAATTCAATCAGTGGCGGCGGGTTACCATCAAACACCTCAAATATCGCGATCGGTTGGAGTTTTCCTTTCACCGTCACTCGACCTAAGAAACGATAACTATAATGGTGAGCATTTGTCAACCCATTTAACGTTTCTTCGCTAATTAAAATCTCCACCCCAAAAACCTTAGTTAATCCCTCCAAACGCGAGGCTAAATTCACCGCATCCGAAATCACTGTTGTATCCATTCGCTGAGACTCTCCCACCGTTCCCAACATTAAACTCCCTGTATGCAAACCAATCCCAATTGCAATCGGTTCATACCCACAGGTTTGACGGTGATCATTATACAAACTGACTTGCTTTTGCATCTCAATTGCCGCTTGTACTGCATCATCAGCCATCTGGGGAAATAATGCCATTACCGCATCGCCAATATATTTATCAATAAATCCACGATAATTGCGAATTACGGGACTCACACGACCTAAATATGAATTCAGAAAATCAAAATTTGCTTTCGGTGACAATTGTTCCGACAAACTGGTAAACGAACGAATATCGGCAAATAAAATAGACATTTCTTTTTGCACCTGATCCCCTAATTGCACATCCACAATACTTTCTCGTTCCAAAAATTGCAGAAATTCATAAGGGACAAACCTTCCGTAAGCGGCATTGATTTTAGCTAAGCGGAGATGGGTTTTAATCCGGGCTAATAGTTCATTCTTTAACACAGGCTTGGTTAAATAATCATTCGCGCCAACCGCAAACCCCTCCACCAAATCAGAAATCTGGTTTTTCGCTGTTAACAAGACAATCGGTAGTTCATTGGGGAGAAATTGTTCCCGCAGTTTTTTACACAGTTCATACCCCGTCATCTGCGGCATCATTATATCCAGCAAAATTAGATCAGGTTTGAACCCTAAGCGAATCAACTCTAACGCTTCCAAGGCACTAGAGGCTTGGGTAATCGCATAATTTTGCAACGACAGATGATTGACAATTACCTGAAGATTCGTGGGTTCATCATCCACAATTAAAATGTGGAAGGTTCCTTCTGGAGTAACCGCCATCTCTTGAGCCATGAGAATGCGATCCGGGCTAACAGTTCGCGGTGTATAATCTTGCACCTGGGAGACTTCGACGGAGGATTGATAATCAACCTTTTCCTGAGATAAAGGCAGCGTAAATGTAAAGCGTGACCCCACTCCCACCGTAGACTCAACCTTAATTATCCCGCCGTGAAGTTCAACCAGTTGTTTGGTAATAGCTAAACCTAATCCCGTTCCTCCATAGTGGCGAGCAATGGAACCATCGGCTTGTTCAAACGATTCAAAAATGCGATCAATTTTGTCCAGTGGAATGCCAATTCCGGTGTCAATTACATGGATTTCTAGCATATTGTTAATTGGCGTCGCTGAAACTTCAATAGTTCCCTGTTCCGTAAACTTAATCGCATTGTTGACTAAATTATATAAAATCTGTTGCACACGGTTTTCATCGGCATTAATCGGGGGAATCTCTGGATTAATACTATTGATTAACTCGATCGGTTTCTTACCCACCAGCGGTTGAGAAATGGTTAACACTACATGAGTTACTTCTCGAATTCCGATAGGTTTAATATTCAGTTGTAGGTTATGGTGTTTGAGTTGCGAGAAATCCAGTAAATCATTAACAAGCTGGTGCAATCGTCTGCCACTGGAAACAATGAGCGACAAGTTAAACCGAGTCGCATCCGATAGGTTTCCTGTTACTCCATCAATCAACGATTCGGCAATGCCAATAATTCCATTCAAGGGAGTTTTAAGTTCATGAGATGTGTTCGCTAAAAATTCATCCTTAAGCTGATCGAGTCGTTGTAAGACAGTATTTTTTGTTTCTAATTCTATGGCATAATCTTGCAGGAGGTGATGAGCTTGGGTAAATCGACGCTCTAACAGAATGCCCAAGATGAGAATAAAAAGTAATGTTCCCCAAGGATAAAGTTTTTGATACCAGTTCACCCACTCTAGGCGATAAATCAAAATATCATTAATGGCGGATAGGGTGAGCAGACTAAATCCTAATGTAAAGAGTTTAGCTTCAACGTTACCCGTCCGAGAAATTTGCACTGCCTTGGTTAAAATCATTATCGCACTGGCTAAAAACAAGAATTGAGCCAAAGTGACGGTTTGACTCCAAGAAAAGGTGTGAGTGGTGACTAAGGTTAACGCGGCTACGGCATAAGCCAGATGAATTTTCCAGAGATGGCGAATAATAGACTGGCATCTCATCTTAAACATTTCTTGAAAGAAAAGACAACCACTTACAGGTATCAGATAGAATGATGTATATTCCCAGAAGCGTAATGCTTCTAGATGATTAATAAATACAGGGATAAAAAAAGACCGCGATAGGGTATATATACCGATCATCGTTGTTAAAACACCAAAGTAAAAGTATGATTTTTTTTCGGGGCGGCTTAAAGACAATCCCAGAATGATTAATCCTAACGCAAAAAATAGAATGCCGAGTAATGCATGGCTTTGTTGTTGAAAGAAACGTTTAATTACAGCATTATGATCACCCAAGACAACGCGATCAAATAATCCGATATAAATTGAAGCATTTTCTCCGACATACACCCGAAATAAGAGGGTTTGATGCTGAAATCCTGGCTCAAGTTGAACGAGTGGCAATTGATAGTCTGTTAGTATGGCTTGTCCAGCCGCATTGAGTGACCATTGATTATAGAGATGTTGCTCTCCTAAATATACATCTAATATATAAGGGACAGCGCCAAAATAGAGAGCCGGGGAATGCCATTCTCCAGCAGGTAAAGGAACACGCAACCACAGAACTTGAACATTTTTATGGCTTGGTTTTTGGAGTTTTCCGGGAAACTGAAATGACTGCCATTGTTCACGAGATATCGGATTCTGCGTCGCTTCTGAAAGCCTGGGTTGTTGGTGATAAAAATCACCCCAATGATATTGCCATCCCTGAGTTATTTCTACCAGTGAGGATGAAACTGGCGCAACTGGAGATTGAGCTGAACCAGATACCGTGTAGACGACTAGGCAACTGAATAGTGTTAAAATAAATGCGCCTAGATAAGAAAGTCGAGGTTTTTGAGGTAGCCGATGTGAGCGCAATTGCTTCCATCGTTGCTTTATCCATGCACCCCTAGTCATAGTAGAGTCCCTGTTGTGATTGCTGCTATCCTATTCCTATTGTGAGGCAAGCTGACAGAGTTGGCAGCATCCATACATCTGTGAATCTACTCGTGCGGAGTTGGCATTCTACCCACCTGACAAGAAAATGGTATTTATGCCGAAATGGTGATGCATCTCAGGTTCTAGTCAACTGACTAATTTTTATGAATTGACAAAATGTCTCATTGATGCTTTTAAAATTAACTTCGCAAAATTCCTCAAATTTTATGACTTTTTATCTATTTTAATTTTTATATTCAACGGGTTATGCTGAATTATGAATAAAGGCAGGTTGGGTGGCTCAGTTGTTGGTGACAAGCTAGGTTGAAGGGCGGGTTTTGTTGTTCCGTTGGTGGTGAGGAGGGCGGGTTTTGTTGTTCCGT
>CAKZMA010000482.1 GCA_937127375.1 uncultured Coleofasciculus sp.
TTTTTGTTCCATGGGGGTAAGAGAGCGAAACGCTCTCCGGAGGGTGGGTACAAAGCCCAAACGCTGACCAACCTGGCTTGTTAGTGTAAAGTGTGTTATTTTAATGTATAACGAATTTAGATTGAGCAATAAACAGTGAAAAACTATATACTGGAATATGTTGAAGCATTAAAATTTAGGGCTGATGAAACTCAAAGGGCGGGTCACTGCTTATCTACCGGAAGAAATCCAGAGAGCCTTAGAACAGTGGGCAGAGGAAGAAAGTAGGTCACTGAGTAGCCTAGCGACCTACTTGTTAACTCAGGCGGTCAAAGAGCGTCAACAACAACAAAACCACTCTAATTAGAGCAGCTTGTTAGTGCAGCTTGGCAACAATATGCCGACCATTGGCAAAATCGACAGGAATGTCTTGAGGTTAAACTGATCAGGTCAGTGTGAGGTGGACAAGTTCAACCAACGATAGGTTTTTGCAGACCATAAGCTAAGAGCGTCCCATAAGCGGCTGTGTTATTTATCAGCCAATTGACGTAAAAGATTAAGAAGTTTTGCTGAGGTCAGAACCCATCCTCGGAAGACACAATTGCATGTAGGGACAAATCAGAACCTGAAGGGTTTAAGGGCTTGGGCAATTTGAGGAACTAGCACGCTACCTCAAAAATCATGCACAAGCCCTCTCTCTATTTACTGATTAGCCTCAGCCTCGGCTGGCGGGTTAGACTCTGATGGCTGGCTAAAGTCTAGCAGGGATTGAGTCCCCGGAAAATAAGTTGCCCAAAACGAAACAATAGGACGCCGTTTCCAGTTTGGACGACTCACGTCTAGCAACAAAATGGGCGCGATCGCGTTATTATTTTGTCCAATAATGGTCACAGCGACATCAGTGACCAATATATCACCATCGAAACTGCGTTGGGCGGCGGCTCTAGCAACGGCTTCAGCGCGGCGGAGAAAGTTAGAATAACTTTCCTCGGGTTGACTGATGAGAGATACTTCGACTCGTGCCGTGTAAGCTTGAGCCATCTCAGGAGCGATCGCGGCTGTGATCAGCCAACTGATACTGGTACAACCGACCAACACCCATAAACCGAGCGGCGCAATTTGTTTTCGGGCAATTGACTGGATCATTGGGGTAGACGACGGGTTATGAAACAGAGATTTTAACAGCAGACGTTGTCTCAGATAACCGCTCAAAAATATCTGTGCAAACCTATGCAAGATACGCCGTCATGCGGTACTAACGACTTCCCGTCGGATTCTCACCGACCTCTCTAAGCTCCCCGAAGGGATTGACAGTAGCCGATGACGGTTCATCCGGTGATTCCCCATCCGCAGCAGAGCGTAACCTAGAGTAGACTGTTAGTCTAGGCTGGTAAAAGGAGTGGCGAGACGAACCTTTGAGGAGTTTCGCCACCAACCGCCAGTGTGACCAGACGTGCTTCCGTGGTTCCCTTCCTTGGTAGGCGGTTCTGGCTGGCAGTCTTTCCGATAAAAACATCCCACGTCGCGCTAGCACAAAGGCAGCAGCTGTGGCAGAGTTCATTCCATAAGTAGACATGAACTTAATCAATCCAATCCAGCTACTGTAAGCCGGATTGACCTCAATCACTTGGATGCCCAGTTTGAAGCATCTAGCTAATAGAAGTTGAAGAAATTTTGAGTAAGCAAAGTTACTCAGCATACGGCGAGCCCTTGCATTTAGTTCGCGCAACCGTTTTTTCTTATCGCTAAAGTCGAGCTTTTCGACAACGATGGGGCGCTTATGTTCTCGGGCGAGGTTTGTCAGTTGGGTTACGACATCAACCAAGAGAGCCTCAGTACGTCCTTTAGGTTGAGACTGGATATTAACCTTGAATTGACCAAAGCCATCCAGATTTCCGTCAAAGTCAGTCATCGCCCAGCCGATACAGTTGGGATTGAGATCTACACCAATAGCTCCCCAAGAAACGGGGGCAGTTATCCTGGGTGCCGGTTCGACATCAAAGGTGATATGGATTTCCCACTCCGTTAGACTTTTTTGAATGAATCGATAGGTTAAAGCTTGCTTGTTGTACCAGGCTGTTGCTAGGTTATCGGTTCCATGTTTGGGTAAACGGATAGGAAACTGAATATATTTCCCATATCGCTTTTCTAGTCCATAAGGAACTCGAATATGAAGTTCGGAGCCGATTAAGTCCAACTGGCAAATCTGATTTCCGTAGGATTCATCCTTGGAACCAACCATCTCCACGGTATACTTGTTCCCCAAGTTTACGTGCAAGGGAGACGCTTTGATATTGGATATCTTCTGCTTTAACTTGTGGGTATACCGTTTCTTCTGATGAAGTTTGACTTGGGCTTGCCTGTATCGGGTTAAATGATGAGGACACCGCATTGGGCAAGCGTCTGGGTACTTAGGCTTGAGGGACTTGGGAACTTTCTTCTTTTCCCCTCGGTTCACCTGTTCTACGGCTTGTAGGTAATCGGAGTGTGCTTTGATTTTCTTTTCTAAATTCTTAATGACTTCGGTTGTGTGTTTGAGTTTACCCTGAAGTTGTTCTAAGTGATTGCGACGACAGACTTTAGCCGACTTAACTGCACCTTCAACATAAGCGATGATGCTGTTCGCTTGTCGCTTATTAATGTCGTGGTTTTGCTGTAGCTTAGTATTCAGCTTTGACTTACTCGGAGGGGTTTGCTCCAAGAGCAACTTCAAGGAATCAATCTTGGCATCATAGCCGAGTGTCGCCGCGTCATTCAAAAACGCAACCGCCCAACGGTTGGTTGTTGTCGTGACATAAGTGCGGGATTGGGCTTGAGTCATGACCGCCTAAAAATCTATGTTTTCTGTATCTTACGAAGCGAGCCAAACCTCAGTAGCCTGTCCTTGTTGGTAATTACCAGTCGGTCTATCTGCTCAGAGATAATAAGCTGGAGTAGCTTCTGTAGTCCTCGTTTTTTGTAGTTGAGTCCAGACCCTAAGTCTTTGATAATCTCAAAGTTATAGCCATGGTGCAGGCAATAAGCCTCTAAGACCAAGGCTTGTCGCTCTAAGTCATTTTTCTGGTCATGGCTTGAAACACGAGCGTAGGCAATCGTTTTGCGGTTTTCCTTGAAATCAATCAGTGTATCGATATCGTAACGCCGATGCCCTCCTTGTGTTCGCACCGACTGAATCTTTCCTTCTTTTTCCCATCGCCTCAAGGTGTCTATCGACACTCCCTTGACGGCGGCGGCTTCCCCTATAGACAATAATCGACCCATAGATTTTTAAGTGAAAACCTCTGAGTAGATTATAGGTAAATCTAGGTATTTGGGCTACTGCTGCAAACCCC
>CAKZMA010000483.1 GCA_937127375.1 uncultured Coleofasciculus sp.
ATTATGACACCAATAATTGGGAAAGGCTACTCAATTGCCAGGTTGATATCGCTAGAGTGGATATCTTGAAAGAATACATTCGCGATCGCGTTTTGCCTATGCCGAAGCCGTCAACAGCGATTATTTTATCACCTGTGACAAGCGTTTAATTAATCGCTGTCAGGGATTCGCCCTAAAAACACTTAATCCAGTTGACTTTATTTTGGAGATAGAAGATGACAATAAAAGTAATTAATGATCAACAAGCTTTACAAGACGGCTTAGATGTCTTGATTTGTCATTTATAACCCGCTAAACTGGCGCGTTTTGTCGCCGCTTGTAAGTTGGGCGAAGGGGATTATATCAAAGGCAAAGACAAGCTGTTTGCAGAAGAAACTGTTGCTAGTTTATACGAAAATGTTAAAGCCTATCAAGATTCTACAAATGACTCTTAATTTGGTAATTGAACTCTACTAGCGTGTTGCCTATTGTGAGATTAAAATTATGGTTGAATTGGGTGCATATCGGTGTAATAAAAGGGTGCACGCCATGCGCCCCTACAGTTTGATCCTAATTGATAAAATTGCGTGTATCCGCCAGTCATCAGTAGGGTAGGTTAGGCGGGAATTTAATCAGCACGAATGACTGTTTAATGAACTATCCAACCTAACCCACCAACAAGCTATACACTCATGACTGACTTATAAGCAACTTCTGACTCAATCCCCTTGAAGTCATGATTAAGCAGATTATGATGTGATTAGTTTCATTCACGGATTAGTCATGTCGCGATCGCGAATAATTTCCCCCCAGTATATCGAACGGGTTAAGCGTAATAGTTTTTGGAGCCAGAGAGACTTAGCTGAGGAGAGGGCTATGATGGAGACTGAAAAAGACATCAGGGATTTCCTTACCGTAGAAGATAGGATATGACGAACGCTGGTAACGAACATATTATCCGTACTGAACGGGGATTAACGATCGCGGGTACCCGGATCACTCTCTATGACGTGATCGATTATCTCAAAGCCGACTATCCACACAAGTACATTCGCGATGTCTTCAATTTGACTGATGAGCAGATGAATAGAGTTCTTGCCTATATTGAAGCCCATCGAGTAGAGGTAGAGGCAGAGTATCAAGACGTTTTGCAAATGGCAGAAGAAATTCGACAGTATTGGGAAGAACGCAACCGCGATCGCTTGGCTCGGATTGCGGCTGCTCCTCCCCGTGCTGGCTACGAAGCCGTTCGAGTCAAACTGATAGAAAACAGAAGGCAACGGGAAGCCAACAAGAAATAATTATTTTTTAAGCCATAACTTATGGATTGTCAAAATCTAGTTTTTTCACGTCATGCTATCCAACAGATGTTTCTACGCCGAATTAGTAAAGCTGATGTACAAACTGTTGTTGCTTATGGGGAAGTGCTCGAAGAAAATCTATATGATAAGCCGTTTCCTAGTTATCTGTTATTAGATTTTGTCGAAGGTCAACCCATTCATGTTGTATTTTCCTATGATGAATCTATGGATACAGGATATGTGGTGACGGCTTATCGCCCCGATCCCAATTTATGGACAAATAATTTTAGAACTCGGAGATAAAAGCATGAGGTGTGTAATCTGTCAGCATGGCGAAACACAAGCTGGTTTAGTGACTGTGACTCTCGAACGAGACGAAAGTATTGTGATTATCAAACGGGTACCAGCAGAGGTTTGTGATAATTGTGGTGAGTATTATCTGAGTGATTTGATTACCGAGCAGGTACTTCAACGGGCGGAGATGGCTGTGAATAATGGAGCTGAGGTAGAAATTATCCGCTATGCGGCATAAAGGACTACGGGACTTATCGCTCTATTGTCACTCTGGGAAACGAAATGCCAAACCTGATTGCTGAAAGCCATGGCGCGTCTCTACAATCAATGGCGTTGAAAGTCCTAATCGATGTGTCTACTGCTAGGGGAACTTCAGTTTAACGCAGCGATTAGGGTTGAGGGTGTAAGTCAGTCACGAACTCAGTTATCAAGTCAAGCATTGCTCAGTTTCGACCTCAATAAGCGGTTTTAGAGGATGAGACTGTAGAGTTAGGAAAAACACCATGCAAGGTGAAGCACATCAAATTATCCACACTGGTGAACCACTCATTGCTGTACCAACTCATGTCGAGCCAAATCTACCGCTACAGGTTCCAGTAGGCAGTGTACCTGAAACCATCTTCGCGATCGCTGTCCTAATTCGCTCCATCGCCCTACTGATTAAAGTTATTGGGCAACAGAAGGAACGCAAGTAAGACTACTGTTTATTGCCCTGGGTTTCATTGGTAACTAAACTAGAAACCATTAGCGCCCCTACAATTCTAATCCACCAATAAGCTATACACTCATGACTGACTTATAACCGACTTCTGACTCAGTTCCCTTGAGGTCATGATCAAGCAGATTATGATGTGATTAGCTTCATTCAAGGATTAGTCATGTCGCGATCGCTAAGAATTTCTCCCCAGTATATCGAACGGGTCAAACGAGCAGTTAAGCATAATGGTTTTTTCCGCCAGAGAGACCTAGCCGAGGAGTTACAGCTTGCTTTGTCCACAGTGAGTAGTTTCCTCAATGGTAGACGTGTTGATTATGCGACGTTTTATGAAATTTGCGAAAGATTGGGATTAGAGTTGAAGGAAATCGCTGATCTTGAAGACGAACGCAGCGATCGCACATTTTCAGCAGAGGCGTTGGAATTGGCTACGGTTGATTGTTCTGGGGAGGAAACAGGAACAGCCGTCTCTGAGTATATGGAGCGACCTCCTATCGAATCTCGCTGCAATGAGACAATCTTGCAACCGGGTTCCCTGCTGCGGATCAAAGCACCGAAGCGAATGGGCAAAACCTGGCTGATTGATAGGATTCTGGCTCAAGCAACTAAACAAAAGTATCGAACTGTGAATTTAAGTTTACTGCTAGCCGATGGGTCGGTCTTAAGCAGTCTGGATAAATTCCTGCGCTGGTTCTGTGGTGTCGTGGGGCGCGAGTTGAGACTACGAGATCAATTGACTGATTATTGGGTAGACGAGTTAGGTAGCAGCCAGAGCTGTACAATTTATTTTGAGGAATATTTGCTCAGTCAATTAGAGCATCCCTTGGTCTTAGCGTTAGATGACGTGGATCGTATTTTTCCTTATTCTGCAATTGCTGGGAACTTTTTGGCGATGCTGCGAGCTTGG
>CAKZMA010000484.1 GCA_937127375.1 uncultured Coleofasciculus sp.
CCCCATCTCCCCATCTCCCCATCTCCCCATCTCCCCATCTCCCCATCTCCCCATCTTCCCCATCTCCCCATCTCCCCATCTCCCCCATCTTCCCTCTGGAAAAAGTGCAGTTACTCTTGAGATGGGATATAGATATATAAGAGAAGAAGAGACATCTGATAGATGATCGACCCAAAGCAGTAGCGTAGTATGGGACTAACTGGGACTGTATTTCAGGCATAGCCTTGCTAGTGATGACTTTGGGGATGCACCAACCGCCTAACTTAGCCATCATGCACCGCATACGCCACCACCCATGAACCTCACTCCCACTCAAAACCAGGTTACCTCGAACGAAGTGAAGGGTCACTCAGGGCGGGTTTTGTACAAACCTTACCATCAATAGCGACAAGAAAGTCCCTAAACCCGCCCCTACACAATCACGCACCCGGTTCTCTTGAACGAAGGGAAAGGTTCAAACTCTCTGATTACGGATCAATGACTTGACACCTTGCATAAACGACTTAGATTAGACTGTTCAGCTAGGCTGCTATTTTGAGGACTCCCATGACCACCCTCGTCATCGTCGAATCTCCCACCAAAGCCCGCACCATTCGCAACTACTTGCCTTCGGGCTATCAAGTAGAAGCGTCAATGGGTCATATTCGTGACCTCCCTCAATCGGCTAGTGAGATCCCCGAAGCCGTCAAGGGAGAAAAATGGGCGCAGTTGGGGGTCAATGTAGAGGCGGATTTTGAACCCATCTACGTTGTCCCCAAGGATAAAAAGAAAGTTGTCAAACAACTCAAAGACGCCTTGAAAAACGCCGAAGAGTTGGTACTCGCCACAGACGAAGACCGGGAAGGGGAAAGCATTAGTTGGCATTTGCTGCAAGTCCTTAAACCCAAAGTACCCTGCAAACGCATGGTCTTTCATGAAATTACTCAAGAAGCCATTCGCGACGCCCTGCAAAACTGTCGGGAGATTGATGACCAACTGGTACACGCCCAAGAAACCCGCCGAATTTTAGACCGATTGGTGGGATATACCCTTTCGCCTCTACTGTGGAAAAAAATCGCCTGGGGATTATCAGCCGGTCGGGTTCAGTCCGTTTCCGTGCGGCTGCTGGTGCATCGAGAACGCCAACGCCGTGCGTTCCGTCAAGGGAGTTATTGGGATTTAAAAGCCCTCTTAGACCAAGACAACACCCCCTTTGAATCCAAACTCATCACCCTAGCGGGGACAAAAATAGCCACCGGAAGTGATTTTGACGCCAACACCGGGCAAATTATTGAAGGGCGGACGGTGCGCCTGCTGAATGAAGCCGAAGCGCGAGACTTGCAGGCGCGGCTAACGGACAAAACCTGGACGGTGACTGACCTAGAGGAACGCCCCGTCACCCGCAAACCCGCCCCCCCGTTTACCACCTCCACCCTGCAACAGGAAGCCAACCGCAAATTAAGCCTATCGGCGCGAGATACGATGCGGACGGCTCAAAATTTGTATGAACAGGGGTATATTACCTATATGCGGACGGATTCGGTGCATTTATCCAAGCAAGCGATCGCGGCAGCCCGGAGTTGCGTCGAACAAATGTATGGTCAGCAATACCTCAGCCCCAAACCGCGTCAGTACAGCACCAAAAGTAAAGCCGCCCAAGAAGCCCACGAAGCGATTCGCCCCGCCGGAAACACATTCCGTACCCCCAGAGACACCGGACTATCGGGTCGTGAATTACAACTGTATGAGTTAATTTGGAAGCGCACCGTCGCCAGCCAAATGGCAGATTCGCGCCAAACCCACATTACAGTAGATTTAGACGTTGAAGATGCCGGATTTCGGTCTACGGGCAAACGTATCGATTTTCCCGGTTATCTGCGGGCGTATGTGGAAGGTTCCGATGATCCTGACGCCGCCTTAGAAGACCAAGAAGTCGTCCTTCCCGCCTTAGCCGTTGGAGATCATCCCGAGTGCAAAAACCTGGAAGCCATCGGTCATGAAACTCAACCCCCAGGGCGCTACACTGAAGCCTCCCTGGTCAAAACTCTAGAAAGTGAAGGAATTGGGCGTCCCAGTACCTACGCCAGCATTATCGGTACAATTATCGATCGCGGCTATGCCCAAATGCAAAAAAAGACCCTCATCCCCACCTTCACCGCCTTTGCGGTCACCAGTTTACTGGAAAAACACTTCCCAGACTTGGTAGACACCAGCTTTACCGCCAAAATGGAACAAACCCTGGACGAAATCTCCACCGGAGAAGCCCAATGGCTACCCTATCTGGAGAAATTTTATCGGGGTGACAACGGCTTAGAAACCCAAGTTCGCGAACGGGAAGACCAAATTGATCCCAACGAAGCCCGGAGTATCGAACTAGAAAATCTGGATGTCAAAGTTCGCATTGGTAAATTTGGTCCTTACATCGAAGCTGAAAATGGCGATGGTTCCGTTACCGCATCTATTCCCCAAGATTTGACCCCCTCGGAACTGGATGCAGAACAGGTAGAGGTGATCCTCAAGCAAAAAATCCAAGGACCGGAGAAACTGGGACTGCATCCGGAAACAGGCGAACCGATTTATCTGTTAATCGGGAGTTATGGTCCTTATGTGCAACTGGGTGAAGTCTCGGAGGATAATAAGAAACCGAAGCGGATGTCTTTACCCAAAGGGGTAAACATGGAAGATGTCACTCTGGACATGGCGCTGGGTTTATTAGCACTCCCACGTACCTTAGGCGTTCATCCCGCTACTGGGGGCAAAGTTCAGGCGGGATTGGGGCGTTTTGGTCCTTATGTTGTCCACAACCAGGGTAAAGAGGGAAAGGATTATCGTTCCCTGAAAAAAGGTGACGATGTATTGACAATTTCTATGGATCGTGCATTGGAGATCTTGTCTGAGCCGAAAAAATCTAAAGGGGGTAGTCGCAGCAAATCCAAGACTCCCTTAAAGGAATTAGGGGAACATCCGGAGGACAAAGAACCCGTCAATATCTACGAGGGTCCCTATGGAACATACATCAAGCATGGTAAAACTAATGCGGGACTCCCTGATGATCAATCGGTTGAGGATATTACGTTAGAAAAAGCCTTGGAACTCTTAGCGGCGAAAAAATCTAGCAGCCGTTCCAAAAAATCAAAATCCTCAAAATCCTCAAAAAGCCGTAAAAATACCAAAAAATAGGTTGATGTAGAGACGTTCCATGGCGCGTCTCTACCTAGCGTTTACTAAAAATGATGTAAGCTGTCACGCATTTACATTGGGAATGGGTAGCGAGCAAGATGCAAAGCCTGCGGCATGGCTTCGCTTAACGCATTACAATGGTTTTGCCGTTTTTGATATTAAGGTTTAAATGCCGAACAGCTTAAAAATACAGTGGTGAGAAAAGGGGATTATAAGCGTGTTGCAAAAATTACGTCTCAAGCAAGTAGGACCTGCCCCTGAATTTGATGTCGAATTTGCTGAAAGACTGAATATTTTTACAGGGGATAACGGCTTAGGAAAAACCTTTCTACTTGACATTGCTTGGTGGACATTAACCGGAAACTGGATCGATCAACCGGCTTATCCCCAAAGACAAGGGCAACCTGAAATCACTTGCCACGTAGACAGTCCAACGGATTCAAATAATCAGGACTATCATAGCTCTTTCGATTTTGATCAGCAACAATGGCGTAAGCCGCTAATACCATATCCTTTTAAAGGAATTGTCATTTACGCTCGTGCTGATGGTGGTTTTTCTGTTGTCGATCCGGCTCGGAAACGGGATACGGCTTATAACTTTACTGCCAACACGCTATGGAACGGTTTAAGATCAGGGAAAAAAGTTATTTGTAAGGGTTTAATTGATGATTGGGTGAAGTGGCAAATTCAGCCTGATCAAACCCAATTTAATTTACTATCTCAGGTTATCCACAAACTTGCCCCCCATCCAGGAGAATGGATAGAACCTGGAGAACCCACCAGAATTTCTGTAGAAGATATCCGCGATTTTCCAACGGTTAACCTTCCCTATGGAAATGTGCCTATTGTTCATGTTTCAAACGGCATGAAGCGGATTCTTGGACTGGCTTACTTGCTGGTTTGGACATGGTATGAACATTGCCAAGCCTCAAAACTGCGTCAAAATAAAGCATCAAATCAAATCATTTTTCTCATGGATGAGGTAGAGTCTCATCTCCATCCGCGTTGGCAACGGACAATTTTACCCGCCATTCTAGAGGTAATTAAGGGATTTCAAGACAATTTAAACGTCCAAATCCTAATTACCACTCACTCTCCCCTTGTCTTAGCATCTATTGAACCCATTTTTAAAGACGAGCGCGATCGCTTATTTTTATTTGAGTTACAAGGTGAAAGTGTCACCCTAGACGCAATCCCTTGGACAAAGCAAGGTGATAGTGTCGGATGGCTAACCTCAGAAATTTTTGGACTGAAGCAAGCGCGTTCAAAGCAAGCTGAACAAGCCATAGAAGCGGCGGAAGCTTGGATGCGACACGATGATATGAGCAACTTTCCTGACGATTTAAGAACCAAAGATAAAATTCACCAACAACTACTGCATCTTCTTCCTGGACATGATCCTTTCTTTCCCCGTTGGATAGTCACAATGGAAAAACGGCAAGCATGATTCCCGTTTCTCCTCCTCCTGAACCACCTAATTTTGATGCTCAAGCCAGACAACCTGGTAATAGATGGTTAGCTAATCATCCAGAGGCAAAAAGACCAAGAGATTATTGGTCATCGTTTAAAGGTGACTTAGCCAATGGCTTTAACTATCTTTGTGGTTATTCAGCCATGTATGAACCGATTGGAACAGTCGATCACTATCTCAGTTTCGAGAATTATCCCCATCTCGCCTACGAGTGGAGCAATTATCGTTATGCTGCACAGTGGATTAATAGTAGTAAACGAACCGTAGATGAGCAAATTCTTGATCCGTTTCAAGTTGGGGACGATTGGTTTGAGATTCTTCTACCCTCCTTACAATTA
>CAKZMA010000485.1 GCA_937127375.1 uncultured Coleofasciculus sp.
TGGTTACGCTTATTCATGCTTCACCTCCCAGGGCTGTTGGTGAAGTCGGAGCGCTCTCTACGATAAATCCCTTAATTACCCAGGTACTCACTGGCAGTTTGTGACTTATCCCATAGCTCCGGTCTTTTTCAGTCCACTCGGCTTTTTGTGTCATAATGCACCTATTGATGTATGTATTTTTCGATGCCCCTTACCTCGTGACAGGTGGGGGCTTAAACTCATAAAAAACCTAGTATCATTATTTAACATTAGTTAAATGCTAATATAATTACATCTTTAGATAAATTAACAATCCTGGCGTAGAATCGAGATATGCAGTGGAACGAAGCCTTTGATCAAACGCTAAAGGACTTTAAGATCAGCGCTAAATGGCTTTCTAAGCAAACTGGAATTTCTGAGACGTTCATCAGTCAGTTCAGAAAAGGTCACAAGGACGCGACGACTAATGTTCTTGGCAGGCTACTCAAGCCTTTATCCCGTGAGGCGAAAGAGCAATTTTTTGCTTTCGTCCTGGGAACCTCCCTACCAGAACCAGAGAGTCCCCCGATTGAGTGGTTACTAGAAAGCCTACCCAAGGAGCAGAAAAAGAAGCTAGCCATCCAGCTAATTGAGTCTATAGCCAAGGAGCCAGAACAATTAGAAGAATGTCTTCAGATGTAGAGAGTGTAATTCAAGCGATTGAGCAGTTGCCCGATGATATCTCTGCTGGGGATAAAGCACGCCTATTCAAAGAGGTGCAGCAAAAGCTGGGGCTTTCAATGAACACTCAAGTCTTGGGCGGCACCCAAATTCTGGGGAGTACGATCCAGATCAACATCTGCGATCGCTCCAGCTTCAAGGATCTGGCTGAAACTCTGGTTGAGGTTTTTGGAAAAGACGCGGCGATGGATTTGATTAAGGCGATTCTACAAAAATTCTAGAGACTTACGGCGGGATTTTCCGCTTGGACTTGAGGCTGAAGCTTTTGTGAAAAGTTTGTCCTATACTGAAAATCTCGTGAATCATAATTAGTTCACTCTAATTTGGACAGTTTGCGAGGCGCGTTCCCTATTCCCGTAACTGACTGGGGAGCGCGTTCAATTTGGAAACACGCCTAGCTGATTTGCTTGTGCAGTCACACAGGGCAAGATCGGCTTCGTTTTCCACCGATCGTGAGAGGCTGACCCTCCCGGTGCTAGGGGAGTGCTGGGGGAGGGTTTAGCCTTTGAACCATTTTAAACTAGCATTGTATATTATTGGAGGAAAATAGTATACAGCGCTAATAAAAAATATTTCCTATCTGGGAGGGTATCGGGCGCAAGCCATTCTTTCTCCTAATTACTTCGTTGCAATCTCATCCATTCCTCACGGCTAATCTGCCCGTTACCTCGCCCTGGGGACTGTTTTTGTGGGCGGGGCATTGTGTATTGATTTTGATTTTTCCGGGCATAAGCGACAGGTCGCCCGTCGTGATATTGACGCAGATACTGAGCAAGATATCGCTGGTTATCAATATGTCTGCACAATCCCCACTGTTCGCAAGCGTGTTTAAAGGCGTCTGCGATCGCTCTTTCTTCTGGCGTCCCGCGACTACATTCCTTGCCCGACGTGGAATATTCCACCAAGGGAACACTACCCACGCCCTGGCGTTTGTATCCGCCGATCTTAATCGTGCAGATTACCACACAACGATCGCCCGGATAGGAAAAATCTGAGTAGGAGTCCTGCCAGATGCAAACGGCGTCCAGTCGTTCCCGGTATTTCTGCCAGGGAACATAGAACCAGCGATCGCCTCCTGGCAAGGGTCGTTCTTTATAGTCTTCGGGTGGAAACGGCTGATCGAGTTTTTCAATTAGGTCTAAAATTTCTTGGTGAGTCATGGTATTCGCTCCCCAGTTGGGGAGCAGGTATCGTCAGTTATTTAAAAGGGAAGTTCGTAGGTTTCAACCTTGCCAAGTGGGGAGAAGTTTTCATCCCAATCAATAAGCCCGTGAGCGTATGCTAAAGCCTGGGGTTTTTGGTCGTAAGTAAACCACACATCGGAGACAACTTGCTCGAAGGTGTGAAACTTCGTTACCTCAACCCGATACCGATCGCCCTGGTTTAGGATTAAAACCATCTGAATCCCCCAGCCGCGATAGTCTCCCAGGTTGGCAAACATCGGATACCATTTAGTTGTTGGCTGTGATTGTTGCTTTATTGCTGCAATCATAGTTAATGCCTTCTGATAGGCGATAGCCCTCCTAGTGCTTGGCCGTGCAGGGAGGGTTTATCGTGTGTACTCCCAAAGTTTACCACTGTATACAAACATAGGTCAAGCATATACAGTGCTAGAATAGATGTACTATCAAGGAGGTAAATCCGTGCCAAAGACAAAATACTATCGAACAGTTAGCAACCATCCCAGACGGAATGGCTGGATGAACGGCACACAAACCCCCATCAGAAGTCAGGAGGTTTTTTCCCTGAAAATGCCTATGGACTGGTACGACGAAATTAAAGAACACATTGAGAGCGAGGGATGGACGAAGCAGGAGTGGGGGGATCATGTGGTGGCGGCTTACTATGAGAAACCCTTAAACGGGGAACCCGTCGAGCCAGTAAAGCGAGGCAAATCAGAGCCAGATCCCAGTAGAGATGGCACACAAAGCTCTGTTAGGAATCAGGAGGTTTTTTCTCTGAAAATGCCTCTGGACTGGTACGACGAAATTAAAGAACACATTGAGAGCGAGGGATGGACGAAGCAGGAGTGGGGGGATCATGTAGTTGCTGCCTACTATGGGAAACCGTTAAATAGGGAACCCGTCACGCCAGTAAAGCGAGAAAAATCAAAGAGCGATCGCGGCACCCAAGTTAAGTCAAGAGAAAAATTTGACCAGGCTAAGTCTCTAGAAAAATCTGAGGGCGGTTCCCAAGTTAAGTCAAGAGAAAAATCTGAGCCAGACTGGGAGGAACTAAAAAAGGAAGTGCTTGGCAAATTCAAGTTAGGCAGACAGTCAGCCACCTACAAAAAGATTAATCAAGCGCTCGATATGATGATTTCTAAGGTGAGCGGCTGATATTCCCCAACGTTCTCATCTGATGCAAGAAATCATTACAGGTCTGGGGGGTTTTCTTTTTCTTCTTCTCTGGGGGGTTCGCTCTGTGAGTGGCTGCGTTGTCAGTTAAACGGTGGCGACCTTACGCGACCGGGTGCTTTGCTCGTACTCAGTTGCCAATCGCCTAGCCAGTCCTAGCTTCCCAGCGCCCTTCTCGCGGCGGTCACTGGGAGCGTCGCTGAGTTCGGCGGTCGCCGTGGGTGCCTCCTGCGTCAGCGACCCAGACTCCTCGCCGAGACTTAGCGCTCCTAGCTGGTCTGGCTGGCTCTGTCTGCCCTCGTCCCGCGTCGCCCCCTACCCCGGCGCGGCTGCGGATCTCGGCTTGCACACGCCCATGGTGTTAATTTTCACATCAACAGTTATGCAGGCGTGGCTAGCGCTGTCGATCCTTGCCGCGCCGTTTGACCCTCGCGGTGGGGCAATCTTGCCAGTTAGTTGTTACTG
>CAKZMA010000486.1 GCA_937127375.1 uncultured Coleofasciculus sp.
TAGCTGTCGATAACGACGATTTGCTTTGCCCAAGTGAGTTTTGCCAGAGTGCGATCGATGTTAGGGGCTTCATTGAGAGTAAGGAGAAGAGGAGTGATTTTTTCTAACATATCTGTTTATTTACGAACTTCAACCACCATTACGGAGCCTAAAAGTGAAGGAAAATACCGACTCAAAGCCGCAAATGGTTGTCGGCGCTCGGCTCCATGAAAAACAAAATTTTTATGGAATCCGCAATGGTTTAAAAAGCGTCTAATTTCAGCTTTGTTAAAATATCGAATGTGCTGCCATTCCCAAATGGGAATTTTATGTCCCTCTGTTCTTCTGGGTACACCCATGAGTAAATAGTAGAGGCGGTTGATAATCCAACCATGATTAGGAGTACTCAAAACAAGTCGCCCACCCGGTTTGAGAGTTCTATGAATTTCCCTAGCAACCTTTTCGGGGAAAAATAGATGTTCGATATTATCTCCCCAAAACACTTCATCGAAAAAATTATCTTCGTAATTATAGGGGATATCTTCAATGTCTTTCTGGATGGCACTGACACCAAGTTTGATGAGTTTGTCTACGCCAGCCGCATTCCATTCCAACGCATAGACTTCGTAGCCCTTTTCTATAAAAAAATTGCTTACAGTACCGCAACCAGCACCTATATCTAATAAGCGTTTGCCGTGACATTGGGGATAAATCCGTTTCAATACATTATTTCTCTCATAACCATCAAATTCGCCAGATGTATCGGATAAGTACTCGGTGTAAACTTTTTCATAAAAATCCTGAATGGTATCTTTTTGCATGGTTTTGTCCTAGTTATACTTGTTTTATTAACTCTTCAAATTCAGTCAAATAGAGTTTTGCTATTCTTGGGTAACTGAAATAAGTAGCATTTTGTGCAGCATTGATAGCCATTTCGGCAGTTGCTTCATGATCAAGCAGTGCTTTAGTCAAAGTGGATGAGAGGTTTTTAGCAGCATCAGGACTACGGTGATCGAAGAAGTAGCCAGTTTTGCCTTCTTCAATGAAGTCTCTAAAGCAGTCCAGATTAGAGACTATAGGCACTAAACCCGTAGCCATTGCTTCTAAAGGAGCCACCCCAAACGATTCTCCTTTATCAGCTAGTGATGGATAACAAAATAGATCAGCCGTGCGGTAGGCTTCAGCTAATTTTTTGGCATCAAATATTGGTTGGCAAAACTTAACCAGTAATTCTTGAGCTTTTTTTTGTAAGCTATGCAGATAATCTTCTCCACCACCCCCTTGGTTCTGCCTGAACGGACCAATAATCTGCAATTTTACATCGGAGAAATCTTGGCATAAGATAGCAAAAGCATCGAGCAAGAGGTGAATGCCTTTTTCTGGGTGAACTCTACCTGCATACAAGATAGTTTTATCCTTCCTTATAGAACGTGGTAAAACAGGTGGATAAAACACGCTAGTGTCGATTGAATTAGGAATAACCAGAAGCCGAGAAGTAGCAGGTGGACATTGTTTAGCAATGGCTTCTTGAATGGCTTTAGATGGAGCAACAAATCGGTCTGCGCCAGCGTATAAATGATATTGTCCCTTAGGAAATCGAGCGGCATTAATTACGACTCGACCTGCATCAGGACGTAGTGTAGATGCGAAGACAGGTAACCAAAAATCATTGATAACTAAAATGTCAGCACGAGGTAACACTGGTAAGACAAACAAAGCATAAGCCAAGTCTTTAAGTAAATCCCACGCAATTGAGCGACTTTGAGGAAATCCACTATACCTGAAATACTTCACACCATTAAGAATCTCTTGTTGAGGCTGACTGGGGTAGGAGCGGCATACAATAGTTACTTGATGACCCATAGCCACAAATTGTTCAGCCACACCTTGCCAGCGACGCGGTACTGCCCCTCCTTGTAATGTTGGAACCGGAAACCAAGGACCTGTAACGATAGAAATTTTCATCTGAGACCCTCAGCGAGAAACGTCAAACTGAATACAACTAGGAGGATCACCATGACCTAAAATCCAGTGGTAAACGCTTAACATTTCCTTCGCGATGGAATCCCAGGAGTATTTAGTTTCCATTAAATTTCGACCTTTTAAACCCATGATTTTGCGTTCTTGGGAAGACAATTGCATTCCTTCAGCTAAGGCATGAGCTAGTGCATCTTGGTTGTTATCTATCCACCAGCCGCATTCATAGGTGGATAAATCTTGCCAGGGTGCGCTCTTAGTCGTGACTACTGGAATGGCATGAGCAAGTGCTTCTGCGACAGCAATGCCAAAGTTTTCTGAATGAGTTGGTAAAACAAATAGGTCAGCGTTTCCTAGAGCAGCTTCCTTCTTTTCTCGAGAAAGCATTCCGGTAAAAGTAACTCGCTTCTCTAGGCTTAACTCTACTGTCATAGACTCTAATTTCCTTTGATAGCCAATCTGATCGGGACCAGCAATCAAAAGATGCCATTCAGGAAACTTAGCCGCTAACTTCTGCCAAACTTGCAGTAAGTTGTCTAAGCCTTTCTTAGGATGAATACGCGACAAAAAAAGTAGCCACTTTTTGGCAGATATTTCTGGGAATAGCTGTGTCAATATTTCTCTATTTGTTTGGGTGTATAGCTCCGGACAATAGACTCCATTTGGAATTAAAGCAATCGGCTGTTTAAATCCAAGCCGACGAATAGAAATTACTTCTTCCCAGGAAGTGGCATGAAAAGCTGTCGCATTTTTTAAGTTTTCTTGTTCGTACAAAACCCATGCCAACCATTTCTTTGTTCGGCTGCGCTTTAATGACCACGACTCAATCATGCCTCGGGGAGAAATTACCAATGGCAGACGATTTATCACAGCGGCTTTACGAGCATAAAGATTGGGAAACATCCACAAGCCGTGGTTGTGAATTAAATCCAAATCGGTTGAGGCTAATTGACACAGAGCATGGCTAGCATTAGGCTGAAAGCCTCGTATATACCAGCTAAGTAAGGTCGCAGGATAGCTGTGTAACCTGACACCTAATGCTGGAGCTTGGCGACCTCTTTGTTGATAGTCAAGTGTAAGTAAATGGGAGAACACTCCCTGTGCAGCAAGGGCTTGAGCTAAGCTAGTGACGGATAAAGCTGGACCTCCTGTAGATTCATTAATGCTTGCCACGACATGACAAACTCGTGGTTGAGTTACTGCCGTTTCTGGTGTTGATAGAGGGGTGTGTGGAAGTTGTTTAAAAGTCACTGGAATCCCAGCCGAGGTAAAAAAAGCGATAGACTAGCTATAGTGGCTAGCTGAACCACTTATTAATTCATAACTTTTACAAGTAATCAGGATAAAATCATTCCGATTGTCAGATAACTATCAATAATTAATTATTTATGAGAGAAATAAGAAGGCGAGTATTATGACTTGCACGAAATAAAAATATGGGAATGACATTGGATTAATTCGACCAGCTTCTGCTTGAAACGGTCAAATCCAAATCTGTCGATAACCGTCTGACGTAGCGCTTCAGGTTGATACATTAGCGGATTGGGGTAAGTTCTTTGTAATATCTGGATCAGAGTCTGGGCGATCGCGTCCACATCATCGGGATCGACCAAAGCGCCCAACTCACCCTGACAAAGGGCATCAATCGCTCCATCTTTGTTTCCCCCTAACGCGGGTTTGCCGCAGGCTAGAGCTTCTAAGTAAACGATACCAAACCCTTCTAGTTTGCTAGGCATGGCAAAGACATCACAGAGATTGT
Organism: uncultured Coleofasciculus sp.; assembly: GCA_937127375.1. Taxonomy (GTDB): domain Bacteria; phylum Cyanobacteriota; class Cyanobacteriia; order Cyanobacteriales; family Coleofasciculaceae; genus Coleofasciculus. Next base: position 3,716 of record CAKZMA010000486.1, read on the forward strand.
AGTAATCGCACAGTTCAGCATCTGGAATAAATCCCGCCAAGGTAACCCAATCTTGTAGTTGACGCTCTCGAATGAACTGTTCGAGTCGGGGACGATCATCGCCTTTGCCGACAATAATGTAGTGAACTTGGGGTAGGGCTTGGCGAATTTGCGGGAGCGCCTCTAGGATTTTTTCATACCCCTTATAGGATTCGCGTCGTGATAGGCGGTTAACCGTTAGTATAATTGGCTGATCTGGTCTTAATTGATGTCGCTCCAGCAGATGAGTCGGTTTGCGACGAATCTCAAATCGATGCGGGTCAAATGTATTGGGTAAAATTGATAGTTGGCTAGGGTCGAGGTTTTGTTCTTTGAGGAGGCGATCGCGAGTGTAGGAACTGACAGCAAGAATGCGATCGGCGTGATGTAAT
>CAKZMA010000487.1 GCA_937127375.1 uncultured Coleofasciculus sp.
GCAACAACTGGGGGTGAATTAGAACGCTGAGATTGGGATCGGCGAGTGGCGGGAGATGAGAAGTCTGAAGTGGAGCGAGTTGTCCCTGGATTGGCTAGAGTGGGAACGCTTGAGACTGATTCTCTGGGTGGCGGAGCAACCGGAATGGAAATGTTCTGTTGATTGTCTGGTACTGGATTAAGATTGAAATTCGCTGGAGTGGTAATCTCAGATTGAGCGGCAATATTACTCGAAGCTGCGTTAATTGTTTCTGTTCCCTGCGTCCCTGCACTTCTACTTCCTAGCTGGGGAATACTGACATTTTCTCTAGTCCTCGCGCTATTCGGTTGAGTGGATGAGGAGGGTAGCGTGGATGGAGTGATGGACGCTGAATCCCCAGAGGGCGAGGAAACCGGAATCGAAACGGCGGCTCGATTGCTGGGAGCAGGACTAATTCCTAGAGTAATTGCCTGAGATTCTTGCTGAAGAATTTGACCCTGAGGTGAATTTTCATCCCCACTCACGGTTACGCGAATGCTGTTCGGCTCAATTTGACTCACCGTAACGGCGGTAATACCGGGCATGGGGTTATCTTGGCGAAAGCTATTGCCCTCCCTTAAATTCAACCGAACATTGACAATATCCGCCACCCAATCCTTACCCCGGTTCACCGGGAAAACTTGAGGGCGCTGATCCCCGGCTTGGGTTTCCAGAATCAGTTCTAAACTACTGCCTCTGGAATTGATTTGTACTGCGGTAACTTGAGCCGTCGCCGCCCAGACGGGTTGGGTTATCGATAGGGAGACGGCAGTCGCGATCGCGATTCCACTGAACAGTTGCTCCTGTCTCACAATTCACTCCTCACTTATGACCTCTAAACCACCTTAATCATAATGATGTTGGGGATAAATTAGAAATTAATCAAGGTTAAGAATTTCTCCCCCTGCTTCCCCAAGGGCGGGTTTAGTCAAGCTATTCGACACCAACACAACGTTATCTATAAAACCCGCCCCTACAGCCCTACTCCCCTTGCTCTACTGAGCTTCTTCTTCAGCGGCTGCTGCCGCTTCCATTTCTGCCTGCTTTTGTTCCTCACTCAAGGGCATCAACACATCCAGTCTATAGGTTGTTGTCAAAGTTGGTTTCGCACCGGGGATAATTTCTTCGTCTTTCTTTACAATGGGTATCACCTCGCCTTTGTCATCGACCAACAGCCCTTGCGGTGTGCTGATATCTGTCGTCAACTCTTTGACAACGACTAGGGTTTGCAGTCGCTCAATACTCCGTAAAATAGACTGGATTTGGTCAAAGCTGCCCTCCATCTCTAACTCGAAGCTTTGGCGTTTGAGTTTGCCATTAACGGCGGCTCCCAGGGAACCATCGGTAACGATATCACTTTCTTCTGCATTGACCTCGACAGGTTCATAACTTGTCAACGTCCCTTCTCTGTCTTTGACAAACCGATTCACATCTAGCAGCAAGGTATTGATGGATTCTTCATTTGCAAATAAACCGGTCACCGTTTGGTTTTGCTGCTTGACCTGAGCCAATTCCTGTTGTTTCTGTTGAATCAGCTGCTGAATTTCTTGGGGATCTTGGAGTTGACCCTCTTTTTCTTGACGCTGCGTCCTTAACCCTTGGTTTTCAACCCAGGCTGGTTGCACAACTTTCCAGGCGAGATAAGCTGCCCCACCAAGTCCTAAAATAGCCAAGAGAATTCCGGACACTTTTGGCGTAAAGGTAATCCCAAACGCCACCGGATAACTGGGTTCTTCCTCCTGCTCTTCAACGGGGATAAAATCTGGATCAGCATAAGTCATAGTTACATCACTCCGTAGTTGTCTCGGTTGGGCTTGGGCTTGGGCTTGGGCTTGGAGCTGCGCTAGGTGTCTCCGTTGCCTGATTTTGCTCAATCTGCTGTAAGGCTTTGATCCGAGCCACTAATCCCACCGCTCCTTTGCGGTCAATTTCGCGCAATAGCTCAGAGGCGGGGACATTTGTCAAGCTCGTTTCAACGGTATAGCCTACCACTTTGGGCAACTCGTAGGTTATCTCAGCCACCGTCTCCCCGCCTTCCTTTTCGGGTACTTCTAACTCAGCGGGGTTCTCCTCCAGTTGAGCGCTAACGATATGAGTTTCTTCGTCTTGAAAGAAGGGGGATTGCTGTAGCGTCAGCAGAAAGTTGTTCACATCATCAAATGAACGCGCTGTGCCAGAAATCTCCACGTTAATTGTGGGTAAGGGGGCGCTACCCTCAGTCCCCTCACCCGCTTCAGTTTCGGTTTCCGTTTGTTCAATCGCTTGAATTTGGACGCCGGTGGGGACGCGATCGCGAATATCCTGTAGAATGGCTGACCAAGGCTTAATTTGATTAAAGACCGTTGCCAAGGCTTCGGTTTCTTGTCTCACCGCTTGGATTTGAGTATTCAGGTTATTAATTTTATTTTTTTCCGCTTGCAAGCTTTGCAGTTCGGCGTCGATTTCAGCAATTTCCTGATTTAACTTGGCATTTTGCTGAGGTAACCACAAAAAACCGATTCCAGCGACTAACGCCAGCGGTAGTAACCCGACAATCACGCCTATAATCAGCGGCGTCATTTCCCCCATTTGAATCTGTTTTTTGGCTTTGGGGGACTCAGACCCTTTATCGGGTTGGCGATAATCGGGTCTATCTTTAAGAAAATTAATATCGAGACTATACATTAGGGTTAAACCTCCCGCAATCCTAATCCTAGTACCGTTCCCAATCCGGGTCGTTGTACTGGGGGAACATCTTCCTCCATCTCTAAGGATAGTGCCGCAATCGGATCAACCTGAGTGGTAGGCAAGCTTAATCGTTGGGTGAAAAATTCATCCAGTTGTCCAATTCCGCCACCAGGTCCAGCGAGGAGGAGTTGAGCCACTTCTAGATTTTCACTCTGATTTAAATAAAAGTCGATGGAACGACGCAATTCATCGGCGAGTTCACCTAAAACTCTCAGCAGTGCTGCCATTCCCGGATTAATTCCCGTGGCACCTGTGCGAATGCCATCCACCGGGGTGTTGGGTATCGTCATTCCCTGCAAGAGTTCCGTGTTTCTGGATGTCGGTAAATTCATCGCCCGCGACAAGGCACTCTGGAGTTGGAATGTGCCAATGGGAACGGTGCGGGAAAACTGGGGGACACCATCGACAATAATCGCAATTTCGGTACTATCAAATTCTATATCCACCAATACAGCCGCTTCTTGGGGAGCAAATTGTCGCAGTTGCTCGCGGATGGTGCGAATCAGGGCAAAACTATTGATTTCCAGGACATCCACTTTTAACCCCACCAGTTGGAAGGTATCCAGATAGGTGTCAGTCACCTCTCGGCGTGTTGCCACCAGCAAGACTTGTACTTTTTCAATCCCATCTTCGTCCATGAAGAAGCCCAGTTTTTGGTAATCTAAATCCACTTCTTCGCGCGGATAGGGTAAGTATAGACCAGCTTCATGGTTGAGAACCATATCTCGCAGTTCAGTGTCATCAAGTTCAGCGGGAATGGGAATAATTCGGATCACCGCTTCCCGCATGGGGACAGCCGTGGCGACTTGCTCGACTTTGAGTTTATGTTCATCGAGAATTTCAGTCACCAGTTCAGCTAAACTGGCGGCATCGATAATCTTCCCTCCGTCAAACAAACCTTCGGGAACTTCGTGGGTATGAAGGCTCACCAGCTTGTAGCCCTGACCTTGCTTTCGCAGTTGGGCGATACTAATACGTTCTGGTGCTAATTCTATCCCGATACCCTTTTTACCCTTAGAAAATAGATCTTGGAAACGGTTAAACATAGCTCAGGTGGGGACTTGTGTCAAAATTATAAGTCTAAACTGGCTTGAGTGTTGATTATTCATCCATCTTTGGCGGCTGGATACCCCATCTTAGCGTTGGGGAGGAAGTCGCGCCGAATCATGGTTTACATGCAGGTTTTTAATGGTGAATAACCCAGGAACCTGCTTGCCCTGTTTTAGTGCTTTAAACCACTACTCGCAAGATGTCCACCTTTTAGATGAACCCAGACAGTCGTTTATGCTTAATCCCTACATACATCCCTATATACTATGATAAGCCACCTTCCCCATCTTCCTCGGCAACAGGGAACAGGAGAGAGCAGGGAATTTAAGCAATCCCCTGTAAGCCGGAATAGTTTACTTGTATCACTGCCAGACTAAAACCTTGGCTTCGTACTCTCCCAAGTCCAATTCCAACTTGCCTTCCACCACTTCAACATCATAGTCCGCGTGGATAGGAATCATCTTCGCGATCGCAGGCAGGTTCGATGCTCCACAGCAAGCACTGGTGATTCCTTCTGACTCTCGTCCTGATCAAGTTCAAGGATTTAACTGTATCAATTTTTACAAGGTTAGAGTTTGTGATTTTTGTTTAGATTTAAGATTGTGAGCAATCGCTAACATCTTAGATAATTATTCAGTGATTTTACTGAGGTAATCCACCAGCAGGATAAGCATCAAATTGAGATGACATACTCAATAGTGCCATGCATCCCCTTGATCGGTTTGGGAGCCGGTATAGATACTTAGGAATAAAGACTGAGCCGATAGCTTAACAAATTTTAGTATTTTAGAGCAAACCTTTAGCGCTAAATGCCAGGTTTCTGGCAGCAAATCACTGGATTTTCGTATAGTAGATAACAAAAAGCCGACAATTTGCTCACGGCTAGTAAAGAATTGAAAAGCAAGGCGGCTGAAACCTTACGAACTAAGCCAATAAAGCGTAGTATGCGTTAGTAGTAGAGAAAATTATCCTGCGTAGCGTTCAATTCAACAATTATGTCGATTACCAGTTCCTTATCCGACTTTTCAATACCAGAAATTTTCCAGTTTCTAGAGAAAGGACAGAAAACTGGAGTGTTGACGCTAGGAGCATTGCCAGAAGATCCCACTCCACTCAACACAATTTATTACATTTGGGTTTACCAGGGACGTATTGTGGCGGCAGCACATCAATTAGATCATCAAGGGTTAGTGAAATTGATTGCTGAACAGATGGGAGTGAGCCAGCGCGTAGTAACAAAACTTGTACAGCTATGTCCAACTGATAAACCCTTGGGGTTGAGCCTCAAACATCACGGAATCTTGTCAATCGAACATTTAAAGCAGCTTTTTCAGAATCAGGTATTGCAGCGAGTGTGTACGTTATTTGAACTCAAGGAAGGTCAGTTTAAATTTATTCCAAACGCTCCCATACCCACCAAAGAAATGACGGGATTGAGCATCTCAGCGACAGAAGCCACATTGAGAGGGTTGCGATTACTGAAAAATTGGGATAATCTCCATGATAAACTACCTGATCCAAATTCAGGATTAGCTAGTATCATGGCGGGTAGTCCTGCTTATCGCTTGTATCCTTTAGAGGAGCAAGTATGGGAACGAGCGCAAGGGACAGTTTCGTTGTCTGCGATCGCAAAAGAACTAAATGTTCCCGTTGAACAAGTGCAGCATGTCGCATTTACCCTGATGACTGTAGGTTTAGTTGAGGAAGTACCTCTGTTGGCTGGTATTTTGCCCACTCAAGAAATTGAGCATTTACCCGCTCAGTTGTCTAAAGCGTCAGAGAAACAAGGGATTACGCCATCACTTTTGCAAAACTTAGTGGGTTTCTTGCGGAGTAAAGGAGGTAATCGTCAAGAGCGAAATTGGAATTACGTTTCCACTCATTCTTCTCCCACTTCATTACCATTCCTGAAACGAGAGAAAGAAACGATTCAATGCTAATCGCTTACTTGTCCGATTGAACATCAACGGCGGCAACGATTTGAGCGAAATAGTTGGAATACCACAGCCAGTAGTGATGCTCAATCATGGTTAATTGCTCCAATACAGTGTCTTTTCCATATTCTTTTGCCATATTTTCTTGCAGACAGAGCGGTAAGTGATATATTCTCTCCATGATCGACCATTTTCCAAATTGAATGAAATACGGTAACTGGACAAATTTTAACTCTCGCCAACCGATGATATTCTTCCATTGATGGGGGTTTGTAGCGCTATAATTTATAATTCCGACTTCAGACGATACAATTGTTTACTAAGTAATCTTCATTAACGATTAAGACTCTTGCCTAGCTCCTCTGCTTATCTACTTATTGCTCACGGAAGCCGAGATCCACGTCCTCAGCGAGGACTAGAGGAATTGGCACAGTTACTCCAGAAGCAGTTAGCGAGTCAAGGTGAGGCAAGTCAAGCCTTGAGGATTCGCGTCGGAACTGCCACGTTAGAACTAGCACCTCTATCCTTACATGAACAAATTTGTCAGTTTGCGACTCAAGCGATAAGAACTGGCTACCCGCAGATCCAAGCTTTGCCCTTATTTCTCTTACCGGGGGTACATGTGATGGAGGATATCCCGGAAGAAGTAGCGATCGCACAACAACGGTTAGGGGAAAAATTAACCATCAACCTGCAACCTCATATCGGAGTACATCCCCATTTAGGACAACTGCTGGTGAATCAACAGCCACCCCTAAATGCTCCGATTAAAATTTTAATCTCTCATGGCACACGTCGCCCTGGTGGTAACCAGCCAGTCGCCACCTTAGCCCAGAAATTAGGCGCAATCGACGCTTATTGGTCAATCGAACCAACGCTCAGTCAACGAGTCGCTACTTTAGCGGAGGCTGGATATCAGCATATCGCCATTGTGCCTTATTTTTTGTTTGCTGGTGGAATTACAGACGCGATCGCGCAATCTGTCCTTGATCTACAACAACAATACCCTCAACTCCAACTTGAGTTCGGTGAACCCCTTGGCGCAACTCCCCAGTTAGCGGAATTAATCCTAGATTTAACCAGACAGAGGGTGTAATCCAGTTAGACTGAAGGGCTGACAAGAAACGTGAAGAGTAGGCAGGGTGTGGGGTGTAGGGGGTAGAGTGTCGGGAAGATAAAGGTAAAAATAGGATGCTTGTCGGTTCGGTTCTGGTGGTTCGGGATAAAAAAATGAGGCTCTTGATGCTCCCCAAGTCTCTCCTTGAGATTGTTAACAGGAGTGAATTTTCCCACACCCCATACCCCACACCCTACACCCTGTCCCCTTTCCCTTTCGGGATCAGACTACACTGAAAATGACCCCAAACGGATGCTTTAGGGCGATAAGCCAGGTGCTAGGCTGCCATGATCGATCAGGTTTTCAATAATCGTTATCGCGTTGTCAGGATTTTAGGCTCAGGTGTCTCAGGATTAATTTACCTAGCCGCCGATACTCGCCATCCCGATTGCCCGGTTTGCGTGATCCGACAACTCAAGTTGCCCACAAAAAATCCTCAGGCACTTCGTAGGCTGCAATTTCTCTTGACTCATAAATCTGAAACCCTAGAACGGTTGGCACAAACTAACCAAAATCCAGATATTGTCAACTATTTTGTCGAAAATAAAAAATTTTATCTAGTCGAAGAATTTGTTCCCGATCATCCCTTAAATACGTTGAAAAAATCCGGTCAACAGCCCAAGGACGATCAAGGGTTAATCCGGTTTCAAGAAATGCTAACCTTGGCAGCTAAACCCCCTGAACCCGAAGTAGAATCCCCCCTGATATCCACCTCGACCCAAACATCCATTGCTGATTCTGGCAATTGGGAAATATTTCCCGAAAAAGCATTGCCGAAATCAGCTAATCAATCCAGACTGAAGCGATGGCGTTTGCCCATTTTGGTGGGAGGAATAAGTTTAGCCATTGGGCTGGGATTAATGGGGCTGCTAAGACAAAATCCAGACCGGATAAAAGCCCAAGAGTTTTTTGAACAGGGAGTGGAACAACTAAAAAGTGGTAATGTGCAGGGCGCGATTGAGGCGTTTGATGAATCAATTCAGCTTAATCCTAACAACCCATTAGCTTATGGGAATCGGGGAATAGCTTACGATGATTTGGGAGCGCATCAAGCCGCTATAGAAGACTACACTAAACTTATCGAGCTTGCTCCAAGTAATACAAATGCTTACTATCAGCGAGGACTAGCCCGTTACGATTTGGAAGATTGGCAAGGCGCTGTAGAAGATTTTACCGAATTAATTCAACGAAAGTCCAATGATGCTCAAGTGTACTACCATCGAGGAATTAGCAACTACCAACTGAACCAGTATAAAGCTGCGATTGCAGATCTCGATCAAGCAATTCAGCTCAATCCCAAAAATGCCCAAGCTTACGCGGCACGAGGATTAGTGCTGGGGGCGATGGGTAATCAACAAGAAGCCATGGCAGATTATACGCAAGCTATTGAGTTAAATCCCAATAATGCTAAGGCTTATTACAATCGAGGCAGAACCCGATTTCATTTGGCAGACTATCAGGGTGCTGTAGACGATTATACCCAAGCGATCGCGATTGACCCTACCGATAGTATGGCTTACACAAATCGCTGTCAGGCAAAGTTTAACCTAGGAAACTATCGAGACGCGATCGCAGATTGTACGGAAGCGATTACTCAGAATCCAAATAACCACATCGCTTACAACAATCGCTGTATTGCCCACTTAAATCTTAAAGACTATCAAAAAGCACTCAAAGATTGCAGCCAATCGATTCGCATTGAACCCAGTTATGAGAATGCTTACATTAATCGTGGGGAAATTCGTCGTAAGTTAGGCGATAACCAAGGAGCGCTCGAAGATTATACCCAAGCCGTTCGACTCAATCCCAACAACAGCGTCGCCTACACCAATCGCGCCCTTGTCCGCCGAAAGTTTGGCGATAACTCTGGCGCTCTAGACGATTATACCAAAGCCATTCAACTTAATCCCAATAATGCCTTTGCTTACTCGGGTCGAGGATTAACCCATGCTGAACTAGGAAATACAATGGAAGCGATTAACGACTTCGAGCAAGCCTCTAAGCTACATCTCGACAACGGCAGAATTGATCAATATAATGAAGCGCAGCTCCAACTTAAGACCTTGCGCTGAATAAGTTGTCATTCGTCATTCGTCATTTGTCATTTGTCATACTAGCTTTTCGAGAAGCAAGCTACGTCATTCGCCGGACTCACATATAGGAGCTAGCTCACTTTTATTGGTTCAGCTCTCTGTTACATATAGCCAAAGTCTCCAAGGCAGAAAGTTTTAAGGGAAAAAACCTAAGTGATAATAACACCTTGCATTCAAAGATATAACTTTCTCTCCCTGCTCCCCCGGCTTCCCCTGCTCCCCCGGCTCCCAGACGTAGCATGCTACGTCTCTACATGCTCCCCCAGCTTACCCAGCTCCCCCAGCTTTTCCTACGGTGTATCCCCAAAAAATTGTCACATAATTACTGATCAATGATTTAATCATAAGCCACCATAAAACTAGACCTTGAGGTTCAATGACCATCAACCATGAGTACCAAACGCCTGCGTATTGCTATATCGGGAATCCTTGCTACTGTGACTGCGATTGGTGCTACGACTCTCCACGCGATCGCACCAATTGACTGGCTGAATCTCTGGCTAGGCTCAACAGTGGCAGTGGCTCAAGATATTGATGAACAAATTAATATTCAGGTTTATCAACAAGCTAGTCCGGCAGTAGTTTCCATTGATACAGTAGAAGGTACAGGCAGTGGCAGTATTATTAGCGCCGATGGATTAGTCCTCACCAATGCTCATGTTGTCGCAGGTTTCCCGACGGTTACGGTAACGCTCTACGATGGCAGACGCCTGAGCGCGGATGTGGTAGCGTTTGGGGATAATGGTCTAGACTTAGCGGTTCTCAAAATTCGCACTCCTAGCAATTTACCGACGATTTCTCTGGCTCCTCGCCCCGTGCAAGTTGGACAACGGGCATTTGCCATTGGCAATCCGTTTGGCAGGTTTCAAGGCACGTTTACAGTCGGGATTGTTAGCCGTATTGACCAACAACGGGGCTTAATTCAAACCGATGCCACAATTAATCCAGGAAACTCTGGTGGACCCCTACTGAACTCTCAAGGTGAGTTAATTGGGGTGAATACAGCGATTTTGGGCAGTCCTAGCGGGGGGAATCTAGGAATTGGCTTTGCGATTAGCATTGATAGAATTCGCCCATTTCTGGCGGCTGTACGCAATGGACGTGCGCCCCAGACGGTGCAGCAGCCCAGCGCCTCTCCGACTCACCGTCCCCCCCAACCCTTAGCCCTCAATGGTACAGTGATCCCCGGTCGGCTGGGTCAAGGAAGTCATGTTTTAGCGGACGATAACAGCTTTTTTGACATCTATGCCTTTGAAGGCAGGGCGGGTCAGCAGGTGCAAATTGATATGACCAGTGGGGAAATCGATTCTTATTTAATTTTGCTTGATCCCAATGGTAATGATTTAGCCCAAGATGATGATAGCGGTGGTGGCACCAATGCCCGATTATCGGTGATTTTACCCAGCGATGGGATCTATTTGTTAATGGCAAATGCTTATGAAGCCGGACAAACCGGATCATACAATTTACGGGCGGTGGCGATTGGGGGGAATTCAGTGACGCACGATTCTCGTTGGTAGTCAGGGTGTCGGGTATCGGGTATCGGGTGTCGGATATCGGGTGTCGGGTGTGGGGAGATGGGGGTGTAGAGACGTAGCATGCTACGTCTCTACACTATTCTGTTCCCTGTTCCCTTTAAATCAAACCTAACCAGGTTAACAAACCTTTACCTGTAATCAACTCAATCAGCAATAAAGCCACAAATGCGATCATGGCAAACCGTCCGTTGATTTGTTCGGCGTAAGGTGTCCACCCAAAAGCGGGTTCGGGTTGGTTGGGGGTTTCTGTTGTCGATTCTTCTGGGGTGGGTGTTTGAGATGTCATGATTTTGGTAAAATTTCTTCCTCTGGTGTCTCAGATTTTAAAGTTTGGACAGATTCAATCAGCGATCGCACTTGGGCGGTGTCTTCGGAGGCGTCAAATCCTAGGGGGAATTTACCACGGGCTAGCATCCGTAATCCGAGGGGACTTAAACTGAGCATTCCTTTAATATCTCGGAAGAAGTTCGCCACCACTTGGATACCAAATTTGCGCTCATCAACCCAACCTCCTTGTTTGACCAAATCAATTAAGACTTTGCGATGGCGGATTGATCGGCTGGCTTGCTTGTCTTTGCGAGTCAGAATTTCTTGTTTAATTTTACCGATTTGATCCATGGGGGCGACATCCATTGGGCAAACGGCGTTACACATTAAACAGCGGGTACATCCCCACACCCCCTTAGTGCCTTGATTGTAGTTTTCCAGGCGACTTTCTATGGCGGTATCGCGAGAATCGGCGACTAGACGTTGGGCTTTGGCGAGGGCGTGAGGACCAACAAATGTGGGATCAACCTCGCGAGCATTACATTCTGAATAACAAGCGCCACACATGATACAATTACCATTCTGATCCAGGCGCGATCGCTCTTGGGGACTTTGTAAAAATTCCCGTTCTGGAATGGTTCGTCCGGCTGTGCTAACGTAGGGTTCAACCGCTTCTAAGTTGTCCCAAAAGCTCCGCATATCCACGACTAAATCCTTAATCACGGGCAAATTACCTAGGGGGGCAATTGTGATTTCCGGAATCTCTGGACGATGATGCTCAGGAATCTGCGCCAATTCATTGCCCACATTTTCTTTACAAGCCAGTGCGGAGCGACCATTGATCCGCATCGCACAGCTACCACAGATTGTGTTGCGACAATTCTTGCGAAACGCTAAGGTTCCATCCTGCTCCCACTTAATCCGATTCAGGCACTCCAGAATCGTGTTTCCTTCCTCCACATCTAACTTGTAAGTCTCGATAGTGGGGGAGGTATTTTGAGTCTGTCGAATGATTTTAAAGGCAACTTGCATAGTGATATGCTCTCTTTGTATCTCAACACCTATATGAAAATTACCACCTTCTCAGGAGTCACAACCTACCCATTGACCATCACCCCCTCATTTCCTGGTCGCCCATAAATATAGATGAGAAATATTGCCAGAAGGCACTCGCTCAACTTGTCCGTGAGCATTTAGCCACGATATTTAGCAAACTGACTACAGTCTAAGACAATCGGCGGTTACTCACCATTCATCCTTGGGAGTGTTGATTTTCTGCTGATAGATGCTCTCTCCCTTGTGTCTGGTCAAATTTTTCCCAGATGACCTGCCAAGTCTCCAGATGGATCACTGATCTGAACATACTTCAGGTTCGATCTTTTGCCACGGAGTCCTATCTTGGTTAAAATTTTAACCTAAGAAGCGGCTTTGGCGTCTCCAGAAAATCCTTATGGCTCAAATTCCTAGAAATTTTAATAAATGATCAAAAAAATCTTGACCAAAACCAGAGATTTAACGATATATTTTTTATATAGCCAAATACACTTGGCAGCATACGACGTTTACCATCCTGAAAAATAAAGGATAGTCTGTGAAATTATGGCAGAGACCCAAGCTAATGCATTAACGGGGAAAGCCTTACTTCAAAAAGTAAAAGAGCTTTCTCACTTGCCTCGGCGAGAAACAGCAAAACGCTGTGGCTATTACTCCGAAAGTAAAACAGGTCAGACCCGCGTCAACTTAACTGATTTTTATGATGCGGTGTTAGCGGCGAAAGGTGTTCCCCTAGATCCAGAGGGAGCAAAAGATGGTCGTGGTCGGGAACCGACTTATCGAGTCAGCGTCCATAAAAATGGTCAGATTGTGATTGGCTCAACCTACACTCAGGAAATGGGATTAAAGCCCGGTGATGAGTTTGAAATTAAACTGGGCTACAAGCATATCCATCTCAAGCAGGTGGATCTGGATACATCTGAGGAGTCTGAAGAGGAATTAGAAGCCGCAGGGGTTTGAGGCAGCTCATGCTAAAAAGGATGGGTAATTCACATTATCCATCCTTGGCAGCATGAAAGCAGCTGCGTAAAAACTATAGCTCCTCACCGTTTGCCGATCGCGCTTATGGCTATTTTTGATCAGGCAGATAATCCGTGTATTATTTGGCTAATAAGCGCATCGGCGCTGGTAAAAGTCGCGGTTTTTTTTCTGGCTTGGTCTTTGTTGTGGTTGCCTTTAGCCATCGCGATCGCAACCCGACTGAAATGGCATCCTCCTAAGCCTTTGGCAGCACAGAAAAAGTTGCCCTTCGTCGCTGTTCTTTACCTCATTGCCCCCCTAATTATCTGGGGGGCAACACAGATAGAAGATACATCGTTTCCCGACTATGGCTGGGACTGGACGACGCGGATTTTGATATCCTTAGTCGGGGGATTGGGCGTGGCAATTTTGAGTTTAGGAATCAGCTTTACGGGACAATGGCTAGTAGGCTGGGTGGATTGGCATGGAGAAAATTGGCAGCAATTGACCCGGATTGGACTGCCAATATGTGGAATAGGACTAGGGATTGGATTAATCGAGGAATTGGTGTTTCGCGGGTTCCTTCTGACGGAACTCCAACAGGACTATTCTCTAGCAATAGCGGCGGTAATATCCAGTCTGATTTTTGCTCTATTGCATTTGATTTGGGAACAACAAGAGACGATCCCTCAGGTCCCTGGATTGTGGCTAATGGGTATGGTATTAGTTTTAGCCCGGTGGGTGAATGGGGGGAGTTTAGGCTTAGCCTGGGGACTTCATGCGGGTTGGATTTGGGGATTAACCTGTCTTCAGGAAGCCAAACTGATTTCTTATACCAGAAAAGGACCGATATGGATAACGGGAATAGGAGATAATCCCTTAGCAGGGATATCTGGTATCTTGTGTTTACTAGGTGTTGCTGCGTTCCTGTGGGGGATTAGTCATTAGTCATTAGTCATTAGTCATTGGTCATTTGTCCTTTGTCATTCGTCATACTCGCTACCCTTGAGAAGCAAGCTACGTCATTTGTGATAATTGAACGGTGAGGTCGGGGCGGGTTTAGTTATATCAGGGGTCAAAACGAAACGTGAGTGGTAAAACCCGCCCCTACAAAAGACGTTCCACCGGAGGAGTCTCTACAATTCTTCCCCATCTCCCTCATCTTCCCCTGCTTCCCCTGCTTCCCCCGCTCCCCCTGCTTCCCCTCGCTCCCTCATCCCTCTTTCGCTGACCAACGTTTTTGCCAGTGGGAGGTGGGTTCGAGAGTAGAGGCTTGCTGCTCAATTTGCCGCTGTTGCAGAATAATCTCAGCCTGATCCGCAAGTTGAGGATCACGATAGGGAATAGCCGCACGGGTTTGCAAATGTTGACGCGATCGCTCTGAGAGAGGGGGTAGAGTGGAAGCGTCAAAACTTGCCACGGTTCCCGGTTGTCGTCCCCCGACAGGGGGTGTCGGACCAATCTTAAATCCAGCCGTTATTAAGCCGCTACGGACAGCAGCCGCACAGGAATAGGTTGCTAGTCTACCTGTTTTGGCGCAGCAGTTGGCTAAATGCTGGAAAAATTCCACCGTCCATAATTGGGGACAGCGACGGGAAGAAAAGGGATCGAGAAAAATAGCATCAGCTTGAAAGTTCAACTGAGACAAGTGCTGGATGCTTTTTCTGGCGTCGCCGAAATAAAGTTGCGCCTGAAGCTGATCCGTTTTAACTTCTGAGGTTGCCACCAGACACTCTAGGAGTTCGGGAATCGGGTGATTCCAGCCACTGAGAAAATGATGTGCGATCGCGCTTCGCGGTACAGTCGGGTCTAATTCCAGAGCGACTAATTCAACTCGACATCTGGGGTTAATTGTCCAAATCGTTTCTAAAGCCGCCGCCGTATTGTAGCCTAAGCCGTAGCAGACATCCAGCAGACGCACAACCTGCTGTTGGGCTTTTTGTTTCAAGTGGCAAGGTTCCACAAATTTTAATAACGCTTCCGTTTTTGCCCCTTGAGTGCTGTGGAAATATTCACCAAACGCTTCAGAAAAGAAGGTGAATGAGCCATCGGCTGTGGGCTGAGGGGTAAAGCTGTGGATGTTTGCCATGGTTCGCCTCAATGATATTTCAAGATTTTATCTTCCTCTACTCCTCCTGCTTCCCCTACTCCCCCTGCTCCTCTCTTATGCAGGTGGGTTATCAGTCCTAACTGTTGTAGGGGTTGATCTATATCTCACATAACTCACATAACTCACGTTCCTCCACTTTCCAGGGCATTTTGTACGGTTTAAATTGACTCAAACTCCCATCCAGTAGTCTTTATAGGACGTTAAGCTTTCGGTTGGCGTTGAATCCTAAGGCGGTTTAAAGTTTGTACTTCCCCCTTGACAAGGCTCACTCAAGGAGGCTATAACATAAATAGCTCACAAGAATGAGTAAAAACAAACAGGGTGTCAGCAGACAGCATGAGTGAAATTTGAGGAAGAATTCGATGAGAGTCAAGATTTTAACCCTAAATAACGTTCAAATATTTGGTGATATGGCAGTTTCTGCCCTTCCTAATAGCTATCGTTCTCGACTCTCCGATATGCTCAATAATTCTCGAAATTTCATTGTGTTGACGGATGTAGAAATCCACCAACCGGGACAATCACTCACGCAAATGTCCTCTCTATGCATTAACAAGCCTGCGATCGCCTTTTTATGTGAGGCAGAAAAGTCACCTATTTCATCTCATCCTTGGGAAACTGATTCTGTCTCAGCAAGTGCAGCCTGATGACTGTAGCGAACTTACTCCAACGTTTAGAGGAAATACATCATGAAAACAATAACCACTAAAATCAAACAGGCAATTTGGGCAGTTCCCTTCTGTCTCACTGTCCTCTCACCGCTTTCCGCCCACGCCTTAACCGTTGAAGAGGTTCCTAATCCGCAACAGCTAAATGGCACTTGGGTAACAGATATGGCAGATATTCTCAGTCAGGATACTGAACGCCAACTCAATCAAATGATTTCCGAGTTGGAAATTGAAAATGGTACAGAAATTGCAGTGGTGACTGTACCTGAAACCTCTCCCGCCGCCTCACCCAAAGCGTTTACCACTGAGTTGTTCAATCACTGGGGGATTGGCAAAGCTGATGAGGACAATGGTGTACTGTTTTTGATTTCCACAGGCGATCGCCGCGTCGAGATTGAAACCGGATATGGTATCGAACCAATTTTACCTGATGCCCAGGTGGGTCAGATTATCGAAACTAAGATTACTCCGCCTTTTAAGCAAGGTGACTTTGACGGAGGAACATTAGCCGGAACCAAAGCATTGGTTATTCACTTAGGGGATAACGTCCAAACAAGCGATGCTATCCAAACGTTACAAGCAAATAGAGAAACGACCAATAGCACGATGGCTGTATCTTCCTCTCAATTATCTAGTGAAGAAACCTTTTCTGGAGGTACGTTGCAATCATTACTTCTATTTATAGGAGTACCTGTGGGCATCATAGTTCTGTTCTCCGCTAATCGCAATAGTAACTCTTCTTCCAAGCGTCGTTCCAAACCTCGTTCCAGGCGTCGTTCTTCCGGTGGCGGTGTCAGAGTTGGTTCCAGTAGTGGCGGTAGTTCTAGTAGTTGCGGTGTCAGTGTTAGTTCTAGTAGTTGCGGTG
>CAKZMA010000488.1 GCA_937127375.1 uncultured Coleofasciculus sp.
ACGGGGAAGGAGAACAACTCGATCACAAAGCGATCGCCCTTTCAATGCGGGATACCGCAGAACTCAGACCAAGAGCAAAAACGGCGGTTAGCCCAGCAGTATCAGGATTACCGTAGTCTGATAGAAGAAAATAGTGATTCGCAATCATTAGAATTCCCATCACGCGATCGCTTGATTGCTCGAAAGCTGCTCTTTTCTGGTTACGAGTCAGAGGAGGCAGCAATCATAATAGCTCAATCACCAGATATTCAAAACTACTCCGACTATAAGCAGCGATTAGCTCTGACAAAAGATATTGTAAACAGTGCGGTAGGTGCGGTAGCAGCGCCGCCGAGACAGACCGATGAAAAGCTAGACATAGCGCTATAGACAAAGCTAGGGGGTGTACAATGTACACCCCCTGCCCTCCGCAGTTGTCAATCATTAGAGACTCTAAACGGATGTCAATAAAGATGTCGTGAATAGAGCGGTAGACGCGGTACACTCCCAACAACAATCGAACACTCAGGCACAAACACAAACAGAGCTTGAATTATAAGTTATCAGTCCTAGCTCAACCGATAAGCTAGCCTTACGTCCAAGGGGTAGCTGACTATATAAAATAGCTGTCCTTGGACGTAATCAAGGCTTATCAGTCCTAGCTCAACCGATAAGCTAGCCTTACGTCCAAGGGGTAGCTGACTATATAAAATAGCTGTCCTTGGACGTAATCAAGGCTTTTTCTTCCCTATTCCCTATTCACGAGGAGCGTAGCGCTATACTATCGCTTCAGATGGGTTGGCTTCCTGGCACCATCAACCGAGGTATGGCTAGTCTGTAGTCCGGTATTCTTCCGGTTTTCTGTCCCTAATGAGACACTATTCCAAAAACTCAACGAGGAAAATCGAGAGCTGCCCTATCCACCTCCCATGGTGACGCTATTACACTTGTTACTCTTATTACGGTAATGCAAGTCCTCTGAATGGGATATGCATTGATTCGCTCTCGAACCGAATCAGGCACAGAGCAATGGATACTTTTTCGATGATGCCCCTCAATCCTCCAAAACGTTGTAAGCTGGGCGGTAGATCAGATGCGTCTACCACTACTTCAGTTCCGACCTTCCATTCTTCAGAAGGATCAGGAATTGGAGAAGGCTGGACTCGTTCAATCGGCTCTGGAGACAGCGGGGAAGTTAATACCTTCTGATCAGATTCCATTCTTTCTGGCTCGGCTGGCTCTACTAGCTCTACTGGTGGTGCAACCTTCCGGAGGCTGTTAACCGTGTTTCCTAGGCAATAATCCCGTCCTATGGCTTGAACCTGAGCGATGAAACCTTTAATGGCTTTGACTATACCTATCTGCCCTCGGAAGTGTCCAGTGGAGATGTGTACATGATCACCAACTTGAATTTTCTCAGTACAACGAGAGTAGGTTTCCCTCACCAAGTCGCCGTCCCACTCGTTAAGTCGTCGTTTAAGTTCGGCTTTCTCTGAAGCTCCTGAAAGGAAAGCATCCACCACCTCTGTGATGTCATTCCAGGACTCGACATAGGGCAGTAGACCTTGGACAACTTCAGCGCATTGATCTACTGTGTCCTTGCTGTTAAACTCACGGCACTTAAGATCCCAGGCTTCCATTTCTTCAAGGGACGCTCGAATAACTGTGGTTGCAGTAGGCTCAGACCCCGTTACTGTGATAGTTTCGTCAGTTTTTGTGGTTGTAGTTGGCTCAGGCTGTTGTGGATTCCACTCCAACTGGAGAGAATTATTGTGCATCCACTCAGTCATTTTCCGTTCTACCGCTACTGATGCCGCAATCCTTAGCGGATTAGAGGGGTCAATTGTCCAATAGTTAAGTGGTATCGTTCCCCCTTTCTCCAGTATTCGTTCAGCCATTCGTGATTTAGCTAAATCTGTTATCACTTTGTAGTAGTTCTTACGGTTCGTTGTTCCTCTTTTCACTGGAGTATCAAGACCGAATCCAATCAGCTTCAATAGTCGGCTGAGGTACTGGATACGCTGTTTGTTGTCTTTTACTGGTCTAGATGGGGCTATTCCTAGGGCTAGGATTATGTCCGCTCGTCGTCCCGTTTCCTCCAGGTCGATAAGCTCTGGACTATCAACGCAATATTCCCCTTCCAAGAATCGCTCAATTCCCAATTCCTTCAAAGCCCAGATGGTCGGGAACTCACGCGATCGCCTTTTCGCCTCCATCTTCACCAGTTCGGGTTTAGAAGCCAGAGAAAACCATCGCTGCTCATGTCGTTTTTTGGCTATCTCATAGTTTTGTAGTAGGTACAACCGTTCAAGAGAACTAAGCCAGTCTCGATTAGTCTTGTTAAGTAAGAGGATATATTCCCCGCCCTGGCGACTGAGTCTTGTTGGTTCACTCGGGTACAAAGGTAGTCCTGTTATATCTGGCTCTATTGGCTTATTCCATATTTCTGATTCCTTTATACCTGGGAGACGGTGAAGGAAGAAAGCCTTCTGCACCTTCCGTTTAACATCCTTCTTGCCATCCTTGCGCTGGAGGACTTGAGCCTGCTCAAACGGGATGTCCTCCGCTTCAAATATTTCCTTAGCTTCAATGCGTTGAACGGTTTGAAAAGCTTCAGATTCCTCAGCTTTCAAATCCTCATCGTTGAGCCAGTTCTCTTCAGAGACGATGTGTCCTGATTCTGAGAGAGCGTACATCAGGCATTCTCTTAGGTTGTCTGACTCGAAGTTATCCATTGCCCCAATCTGGATAGAATAATTCCAATAATCCGGATCGCTGTTTTCGAGCAAAGCGGACAAAATAGCTTGTACCGAGGTTGGGTCAGATGACACTTGAGCCGCCATCGTAGCCGAAGCCAGAGTGAATGAATCGCTGGCTTTTCCAAATTCTTTCATTAAGTAAGTCTTCGGCGTGTTTCTGTCGGCTGCGAGTCCCCGAAGAGGGCAGAATACATAGTGTGGTAAGTTATCCCTGAGCCGGAACATGATCTGATTTTGACTGTTGGTCATCAAGACCCCAGAGAAGAAAGTAAACTTGTGAGTAAAATGTCCATGGCTATGGACATCTAACCCGCTCTCGGCTGAGGGGCTGATGATCATGAAATCTGGCTGAAAGAATTGGATAAAGCCAGATGGGTCGCTCAAAAATTCCTTCGCCCAATCCTCCTTCGTGTTTTCCGAATTCAGCACAAATCCTTTCAGCCCCCGTGCCGTAAGCATCTGATAAAGAGCTTTCGAGCGGTCTTTGGAGTCCGTCGCTATCCAGGGACGGCAACCCGGTGCCAGTAGCGCCCGGACCAAGGGAGAGCGATCGCGTTTCCTGAGTTCTCCGTCAGCATCCATCCCAGTCACAAACGTGATCCGATGAGGTTCTGGCTTATGGTCGTTCTTAATTTTGACCACCTGTTTGCCCCCAGATAGTTTCTGAATCAGGTCGATGTCGATATCTCGCAAATTGCCATCTAAGCAAATAACAAAAGAACAAAGTTGCAACGCTTCCCTTAGCACCGAAAGTGCTTCAGATTGTCGGTTGCCCAATGTTCCTGCTGTCATCCCATGTAGTAGTACCGATACAGTCTCATCAAGTATCACTACCCTTTGATAAAAATCATAGGGATCGCAGTGGGTAATCGAGTCGAGGCAGAATGCGACGTGAGAATCTGGGTCAGCCAGTAGTATTTTGTCTTCTTGGTTTAAATCTTGGATATGATGATAAGTTTTTTGAGTAACCGCTTCAAATCGTGCGATTGTCTGGTGCAGGAGGTTGTTACGGTATCCAATTAATCGACTCCCTCGGTTCAACTCAATAATCATCCGAATCAGAGCTGAAGTCTTACCCGTACCTAGTCCGCTTTTGCCAGCTAGGATAACATTCTCTGTTGGTATGTCGTCAGTCCATTCAAAGTAAGGTTGATTGATAACGTGGGTAGGGGTGTAGCGTCGAAAGTCAACCCAAAGCTTCCATTCCTTCTGCCTTTTCGCCTCTGAGCGGACTTGCCTTTGTTGGAATTGGGCAAGCTTCTGGAATTTGTTTGGGGTTAGGAGCTTGATGGTTTTTGAGGCTTGTAGAGCTTGAAATTTTGCCGCACCTATCTCGTCTATGTCATCCGTAGCCTTCGTGACTTGCCCCCACCACAGAACTTGGACGCCATACCCCCAACTTTGGAGGAGATTAGACAGTCGCCGCCAGCGCCCCATGACTTGAGGATTGACGACATCCCCCGCATCTGGAATCAGTAATAAATTCGGCTTGTCACTACTGGCTAGCCCGTCAATGTATTGTTTAAGTTGAATTGGGCTATTGGCGTGCATTCCCCCAGCCGCGCCGATGACTGGGATGTCCAATAAGTCAGCCGCCATCCAGGGTTTAGCACCCGTCCCTTCCACTATGGCGATACATTTTGAAGGAACAGGCTTGGCGATAGTGTCCTGTTTGATGATATTTTCAATGCTTCCCCTGGGGCGATAGGCTCCTATTGGTAGCTCTAGGTGGGTTTTGCCTTCTATGTCTTTGACCGGAAGATGTAGAGTGGCTTGCTTTGAAGAAAGCCAACGATATCGCCCTTCTCCTTTCTTTGGCTGTCTGAGTCGAATTTGACAGCCGATGATCCGTTCTTCAAGGTCAGGAATTGGGCAAAGATACCCGGTGCCAGTGACTAATTTTTCAGAGTGGCTTGAGATTCCGGGTAGTCGGTTGTTTAAGAAAAAGCCATTGAGCAACTGACCCGCTTCAACCGACCGAAACAGACCTGAAGAGATTGTGGTTGGGTTCATGCCTCGTCTGATCAGATCCTCTCGGTCTAACGGGGATAGCTCTAGACTCCCTAAAAGCCGACGATATCCTTTATCTCTGTCTATTGCCGATAAAGCCCTCTTGAGTCGTTGGGCATCTGTCCTGGCTTGTTCTCGTTGAGTCTTCTCCCGTCTTGCCTGTTTCTGTGCAAGCCATTCTCGGCGTCGTTCCTCCGTCCATTCAACTTTATTATCGGGCTTGAACTGCGCCCACATCTGGTCTGAGGTGTCGCCTAGGCACTTCCAGTTTCCGATCTCCTCTCCCTTACGAGTTCCGGCAAAGGTCATGCATTGCCAGTAGTCTGGGTCTTTCTTGCCCTGCCTGCATTTGCCGGATGTGTTGTCACAGACTGGACAGGGGTTGGAGGTAGAGGATGGGATTAAACCGAGTTTCAGCATGGGTTGCACCTTTATCTGTAGGTGCTGCAAGCCCCAGCCCAAAACCCATTTGACTAATCCGCTCAACCCTTTTTTTAAAATACCGTGTATACGTTACGTGTGAAAGTCGTACAAGGGTGTTAGGATTGGACTAGAAAAATTTGAATGTTTTTTGTTGGGGCGGCAATGTCGTTTGCAGCTATAGCTAGATAATCGAGTTGGATTAGCTCGGATTAGCTAGATGCGTGGGACTTGCAGCCTATTTTTTTTTGGATGATTTTATTGTATTCCTTTGTGGGCAGATTCTAGATATGGGGTAGAAGTTTAATCATCCCTTGTGTTATCGGCGCGATCGCACTGGCTAGATGGTGGGTGTGATCGCACCAACAGCTATTCGTTGGGGTCGATCTCAGCTATCCTTGCCAATTCCTCATTAGAGAGCGGTTCATACTTTCCAGTTAGAATTTGCATCCACATCTGTTTAAATGTGATGCCCCTCTTATCCGCTAGATACTGAACCATCCTGTTTCGCTTGTCTTCCCGTTCTTGTAGTTTGGCGCAAAACAGGCTAGCCCCTTCTGCCGTCTTAGTCCTTCCTTTTAGTACAGCTTCTACAGTCCAAGCGTCATCATAAAATTCCCCCACGTAGGATATGTACTGGCGTTCGGTTGCTTTAGGCATTTCTTCATTCGTTGAATTAGATCGGGTCTTATCCATTGTCTCAAAATCGCCTCAAAACGGCTCACTGATTAAGGGTCGAACTTTCTTTGATTAATTTTCGTCTAATTTTTGTCTCAATACTGTCTCAATACTGTCTCAATACTGCCCATTATTGCTATACTAGCACCAGTGTGCAGTAGCGCATGACAGTTCATCCGAGTGAACGATGATGTATAAACAGTGGAAATAATTGCTATGACTGAATCACAGACAAGCTGCGACCAAGCCGATGAACGGGCAGTGAACCCTGAACGGCAAACCCAAGTGCATGAAGAGTGTATGCACAGTGTATGCACTGCATCCGGTGAACCTATCAGTGCAAGCGGTGATGGTATGCACTCCGAGGCTGAATCCAGTAGTGCATCAGGCTATAAGCCGGAACAAGTCGCTGAGAAACTGGGAGTCGCCAAGCGGACAGTTTACAAGTATGCCAAGGATATCATCAGCATTTGGCACTGGCTCCCTGAATCCGTTTTCCGAAAAGACGGTATCTACAGCGAGTTTGCTATCGGTGAAATGATTCGGCTTAAGCGATTGGGGCTGGAGGCATACCAACAGGAAGTTCATTACGAAAATGCCTCCGTCTTGCCATCGCCTCCTACTAGGGAATTAACACAGGTTGAAATTTGCGATGACAAGCTCAACCTGCCATCAAACATCGTTACCCCTATCGAGGGTAGCGATCGCTTGAGTTTGGCACGGCATAACTTGTCTGAAAACCAGCAAGCTCTCAACTCAAAACTAGCTAACATTCAGACCTTACTCAACGAGCATCAACGTCAACAGGCTGATAGCAAACAAGGCTTTGCCATCAATATGGAGAATCGCAAAGCCCAATTACTCTTACAGGTGGCGCAACAGGCTTTGCAGGACAAGCTTGAGGCTGATCGACTCTACGACGCGATTTTGTCGGGTAATTTGAATGGATTTACTGAGTAACACCAAAGAGACTCAGGAGGATATTAACAACTACGCAAGACGCAATAAGGGCAAGAAGCGCTAACTTCCCACCCTTATCCAATCCAGATTTTGAAATCATGGGGAGCCGTCAACTCCCCGACCAAAACCAAAGGAAACCTGAGAAATATGAAAACTCAAGTCACCAACCCAATATTCTATCACAACCGTTTAGCCCAATTACTCTTGGCAGACGTACAGAGCGTACTTGTTGGCAATGGTGAACCAACAGGAAATTCCAATGAGGTTAAGCGGCTAAAAATTGCCATCAGCGAAGCGGATAAAGCTCGAATCAGTCAGCAACGCGCCCAATACGGTTTTGCGGCTATCGATTTAGTCAGTTAAGCAATTGGTCAATGGGTGAGGGTTTGTCCCTTGCCCTTATTTTTTTTGGGGAGCAAAAATGCTGAAATTAACGCTTGAGCTAACCGCTTTATCCCTCACTATTACTGTCGTTTGTTCCCTTGTGTGAGGCGAGTATGGAGGAATTTAGAGAACGGATAGAGGACTACAAGACCAGTACATCGGAGCTTGATAAAGTCCTCGTCGAATACGACATAGATGCTGGATTGGAGCAGGAATTCGACACTCTTTGTAAGGCTCTGATTCAGCTAGAAATCAAGTATCAATCACTGTTGAATAGTAGGAGGTTTCTAAAAGATGCCACGACCTAACTTAAGCCAAACGGCTGCACAGCGACGGGCAAAGAAAGCGGCTGAGAAAGTAGCCTCCAAGACCAAGACCAAGGCTAAGACTCCATCGGTTTCTACCCAGTCCACGGGGAGTAGGAACAGCGATAACAGCGCAATCACACCCACTAAGCCAACCCCTATATCCCTCATCGGCTTAAACGAGATTGAGCCTAATCAGATAGTCTCAACCCTACCTCAGTTTAGTAGCAACGCCTATCTAGTCAAAGACCCACTCAATCCCCCTGACTCTATTCCTCAAATCTCACAGCAAGACTACGAGATTAAGCAGGGTATTTATGAGGGAGCTATCCGGGCAGTTAAGCTAACAGGAACCAGCTTTGACTTAGCCCGTGAACGGTTTACCACTGAGGGCAAACGAGCTAAGGCGTTTAGCGCTGGTGTCAAGTACGCAACGGATGCGGAAAAAGCCAAGGGGGACTATCTGGATTACCAAAGTCAGTTAGAAGTTAATCAACAGAAACAGATAGCATTCAATCTGGCTCAATCTAAGACAGCTAACGACCAAGCCCGTGCTAATTACTCTGAACAAGAAATGGCTGAGAAGTTGGCACAGTCTGAAGCTACTTTAGAGGTAGCACGGTCACAAACACAGGAAAAACAAAATCAATTAGATGAATTCCGTAAGCGACTAGGAGCATTGACCAAGTGAAATATTCAGAGTACATAACTTCTTCTCTGGCTTTTCTAGTTAGCAGTCATTGACAAAAAAGGTAGCACCAGTCCTGAGTGCTACCTTGTCTATTCCGAAAATTGACTTGATAAATATCATGAACAAAGTATCACAAGCATCTATCGGCATAGGGGCGGCTGGGGTCGCTTTTTTCGTTGGCTTTTGGACTCTAGGTGGTTCTGGAGGTCTTAAAATTCTTTTGCTCTCGTCTGTCGTAGCCACTCCCACAGTGGTAATGCTGACTGGACAAAACCGAGAGCGGACAGAACAGCTTGAATCGCAGTTATCGAAGGCTAATCGTAAATTGGAAAGCGCCAACCAAGAGCGATCGCGATTAGCAATCTCAAACAGTGGGCTGTCCTCTGACCTAGAGTCCGCAACCCAATCCCTATCAGAAACCCACCAAGCCCTAAGAGAAGCCTCTCAGGAGAGAGACGAGGCTATTCAAGTAGTGTCAGACCTACAGGCTGCGATTGCCGCCTTAAATCGCAAGTTGGAAGGCTATGAAAGCGAGGTTGAGGACTTGAGGGCTGAAGTGGGGGCATGGGAGGCAGAATTTGACAGCCGTGTCAACACTGAGACTGATAAGCGGTTCCAGATAGCTAAAACAGAAGAAATCGAGCGAGTTTTTTCGGAGCATGACGCCATTACGAAAGAAGCCATAAGAATTGCCCAAGGTTTTCAAGTCTGGGGTGAGAAGGTTGGTAATGCCCATGAAGCCAAGCGACAGCTTATCAAAGAAATGGCGGGAGCATACAATCAAAACTTGGACGAGTTGAGTGCGACCATCAGCCAGGAGCGTACAGAATACCTTAATCGGATTGAGTTGTTAACAGAAAAGGTGGCAAGGCTTCAACAGCAATTAGAGGGAGACTTAATTGAACCCAGTTATGGACAGTTTGGTTATTCAGTCGAGGGCAAGATAGCCAATGATATTGCTCGAAGCCTCTGGCAAGACCTAAGCATCCCTTTGGCTGTTACTGGGTATGAGCTAAAGCCAGATGGGTTGCTGATAGCTGGCTATGGCTATAGCCGTTCAACTGAAGTACAAACAATTCTGACAGCTTTAAACCACCACACTGACAAGCTTGTCAAATGGCTGGGGATCAATTCCATTGTCAGCATCAAGAAACATCCTATTAGTGACTTAATAATCGTCAGCCTGCGGCGAGAACCTCCAGTTAAAGAGGAGGAATTGAATCGGCTTTTCACTCCTGTAGATAAACTAGCTACCCAAGTCATCCGAGAAATGAGCCGAAAAGGAACCATCCGAATCATGGGGGCAACAGGAGACGGTAAGGGAATAGCCGCTCGTTATCTTCTTTCTAAAATTGTACAGACTCAGCCCTGGCTTATTCGCCTCCATGACCCGCAACATGGCAGTGCTGAGGACTATTGGGGTATCCCAAAAGTCAGTCAGTCGGGAGATGAGTTAAAGCAAGCGTTAAGGGCTATTACTGCCCAAATGATTGACCGAGAAAAATCTAAAAGACATAGCCCAGTAACTCTCGACATTCTGGATGAAATCGACACTCAATTAGACAAGTCAGATAAGGGTCAATTTCTCAACCTAGTCTCACGAATTCGACACCTAGGGATGAAGCTAATCCTAATCGGTCAAAACCCCAAGGTCAGTCGGGCTGGTTTTCAGTGGGCGGACATGGAACAGATGGTCTGTTTCTACCAAGGGTCAAGCGCTCTAGATGCTATCAAAAACAACCCAGCCTTGGAACTTAAGCGGGATGTACTAATCAAGCAGTACAAGGAGATCTCCACGGTCATCCAAGGTAAAAACGAGTGGCTAGACGACGCCAAAAAACACTACTTCGGGCTGTGTGTAATACCTGGAAAATCCCCTCAATGGTATGAGTTACCCGTGGCTGATGAGATTGAAGTCGAACCCGGAATAGGAACAATACTTGAAAGCTTCTCTGTTTCTGTTAGCAATTACGGTTTTGTAGACCGCCAAAATTATGACAAACACGCGCCAGAGCCATCGCCATGCGACTCACTCACGGCAAATAACGGCAAAGCTGTAACTCAGTCATGGTGGGAATCACAGGGCTATGGCGACCCGGGCGGCGATGCCACTATAGTAAGGGGTAACGCCCAAGGCGACACAGGGGTTAAGCCTAGTTGTAAAAAACACCCAGCCGTGAGATTAACGCAAGGCAAAGATGGTCGCTACTACTGCTCCGGCTGTAAGAAGAAGCTGAGGAAAAATCAGATTAACTGGTATTGACGCTCCCCACCCTAAATTCCTAGGCGGTACCGGGAGGGATTAAGGTGAGTCAGGCTGTGTTTGTGTTGTAACATATTCGTTCGTTCTCGGAAAGCAAACTTTCCGCTCACGATTCTGATACATTGAAAATATGACTCAACCTCCCCCCTTTTCCCACTACTTAAGTCAGTCTCTTGATGCGACCATAGGATCATCGTTTGATATCGGTACGGCGAAGAACTTGTTGCAACAATTGCTGGCTCCTATTCGTTCTCCGAATACCCGTAAAGCTTATGAGAAGGACTTAAAGGATTTTTTTAAGGAGACAACGGGGAAAAAGCCTACCTCTGATCTGGTGCTGGAGTTTCTACATCTAGAACGGGGTCAAGCGGTGACGGTTGTGTTGAGGTACAAGGCGGCTCTGTTTGCCAGGGGGTTAAGTGAGGCGACGGTTAACCGTAGGCTGGCCGCAGTTAAATCGTTGGTTGCCCAAGGTCGGGCAATGGGGATCGCTAATTTCACCCTGGAAGATGTTAAGGGTGAGAAAGTCCAAAGGTATCGGGATACAACTGGGATTGACCCGGAGACTTTTAAACTCCTGCTGCTGGAGTGCGATCGCGATACTCTCATTGGTAAACGTGATTATGCCCTGCTTCGACTCCTCTGGGGGAATGCTCTTAGACGTAATGAGGTTGTACAACTTTCTCTGTTTGACTTTGACCCGGATGCCAAGACCTTAAGGATATTGGGGAAAGGGAAGGGAACTCAGAGCGAATTCATCGACCTAGCACCGGGGACTGTTGAGGCGATCGCTACCTGGTTAGATGCCCGTGGTTATGCCCCCGATGATTCCCCGCTGTTCGTTGCGCTTGATTTCCATAACCGGGGGCATCGGCTAACTGGGGATGCTATCAGAAAGATGGTTGTCCGTTATTGTACCAAGGCTGGGATTAAAAAAACCATGTCGCCTCACCGCATCCGGCACAGTGCCATCACTGCTGCTTTGGATGCCACCGATGGGAATATTCGCAAAGTTCAAAAACTCAGCCGACACAAGCAGATTGATACTTTGTTAATCTATGACGATAATCGGGGCAAAGACCAGCAGGAGATAACAGGACTGCTGGATGATATGGTTTTTTGAGGGACTTACGCTATGATTCAAGCCAAGCCGAGATTTTCAACCTTTGAAGAATATTTGTCCTATGACGATGGGACAGATAAATGTTATGAACTATTAAATGGAGAGTTGATTGAATTGCCCCCAGAATCAGGTGAGAATATCTCCATCCTTGGTTTTCTTTATCTCCAACTCGCCCCACTTATGGGACACCGAAGAGTGCGATGGGGATTAGAGCTTGAAGTTGAAGGAGAACCCAAAAATCGCTACCCTGACCTTACCGTCATTCGGGAAGAGCATATCCAACAGTTACGACCACGCAACACCATCAGGCTCTCAATGCAACCGCCTCTGGTGGTCATTGAAGCGGTTAGCCCTGGTCTCAGCAATAGAGAGAGGGACTATATCGATAAACGGAAACAGTATCAAGATCGGGGCATTCCTGAATACTGGCTGATTGATCCCGATCGAGCTACCGTTACTGTTTTGGAACTTGTGGACGGAATCTATCGGGAGTTGGGTGTTTTTCGTGGGGAAGACCCAATTCGGTCTTCTGTAATCTCTCTTCTGAACCTGACCGCACAACAGCTACTTCAAGCAGGAGGAACTTAGTTGTCATGCTTGACTGAGAAGCTCTCTTAATTCTTTGACAACTTTATCCGGCTCTGTTGAATTAGTCTAAAGTCCAGCGGATTGGTCAAATTGCATATACCAAGGCACAGGCTATAGCCCGTGTTAAGGATACTCAACAGAGACAGGCGTTGTTGAATGACGCGATTGCACAAAACCTTTCCCTCAAAGAAATTACCCAACGCATTAAGCAGCTAAAACAGCCAACAGCCAAACCCCCATCACTTAAAAATCGCTTCCAAGAAACATCGGGGCGTTTGCAAAAAACTAAATTTTGGAATGATCCGAAAAAACACAAAAAGCTGGAACGGCTTCTTCTTCAAATGGAGGCATTGTTAGACGAAGAGTAACTCTGCAATTAGGGAGTGCGATCGCTACCTTTACCGAAACCTGAAACGCTGTCGGGTTGTAGATTTGATGGGTTGGGGTAGGGAGTTCAATCGGGGAGGGAACCAGGGAAGATGTGAGCCGATTCAACTGTTCAGTTTTGGTGATCGGGGTAGAGGATGAAAATGGGGGTGTACATTGTACACCCCTGGGTGTCTTGGGAGATGGTGAGGTTGAGCAAAGATGCGATCTCCGCTAATTCGCCTTTGAGCAACGATCACTGCATATATCTGAGGATGTGTTTAATTGCTGTGTTCAACTAATGTCTTAAGTTTCAATAGTTCGCGCTCCACTGCCTCTATTTGGTCTAACAATTGCTGTTGTTGGTTGGGGGGAGTGGGTTCAACAGGTTCTTCTAGAGAGAAGGTTGCCAATACTGGACGATGATCACTGGTGGTTTGATCGTCTGGGCAATAGGCATCTGACGGGTCACCATAGAGGATGACAGAAGATGCCGACCAGTTTTTTGCTTCACCTGCCACAAAGACGAAATCGAGAACGCTGTCATATCGATTAGAACATATCGTTGCTACTAACTTCTCCGGCTTGACCCAGGTGAAAACGTCATCGGCTGTAATTAAGTCCCAGCCTTCATCGTGGACGCCAGAGACCACATCCCAATCGAAGTTGTAGTCCCCGGCAGCAATAATCGGTAGTTGTTGAGAACGTCCCCACTCATTGAGAAGCCGTGCTTGTTGATGGCGAGAACTTTCCGAAGTTCGGTAAAGGTGATTGACGACGAACAGAAACTCTTCGCCCGTGGGTTTAAATCGAAATTGAGCGACCAGGGGCGCTCTGACTCGACCGCCTATATTGATATCATCGAGTTCATAATGATTGACCTCTTCTAACAGATTGTTGTTGTAGACAATAGCCAAGCGATCGCCTCCGCCTGTACTTCCCAGAATGGTTTTAAAATCAGCATTTTCCCCTTCTTCTGTCCCCTGTTCGAGATCTGGAAGCCAGCTTGCGTTCTGAACTTCAGAGAATCCCCAGATGTCAATGTCTTCCAAGGGTGCGATGTGTTTAGTGGCAATAACTGAGGGTACAGCGTCCCCTGACTCGACGTTGAACGCAGCCACCTTTAATTCGCTGGCATTGGCACAGAGGTTTCCGAAGAGGAGGAAAACCAACAAGAGCGTCAAGACAAGCGTGACTGGAGTAAACCTGTTCATAA
This sequence comes from uncultured Coleofasciculus sp., assembly GCA_937127375.1. Taxonomy (GTDB): domain Bacteria; phylum Cyanobacteriota; class Cyanobacteriia; order Cyanobacteriales; family Coleofasciculaceae; genus Coleofasciculus. The sequence goes on from CAKZMA010000488.1 coordinate 13,743, forward strand.
AATATCCCACAATCATTTTTGAAGAAAATTGTGAACAATACAATGATAGGAGATAGGAGTATTTCTCAAGGCTTAATTGGGTAAAATTGGGGAAAAATCCGGTAAAAATTGGGTTTTGTGAGCCAGAAGAGGGCGCGATACGTCAGAGCAGTCAAGAAAGGACACGAAAGAAGCTTTCCGCACACTTTCGAGCGATCGCGGGATTGGTTTCGACTATGTATGATGTTCCTCTTCTCTCCCCTTTGATTCATACAGGCGTCATAGCACTGCTTCCTCTTCTGAGTTCTCATCGAGCTGGGCAAAGGTATCCGCATCCAGTTCTAAAATCTCGATAGACTTCTTGCGTACTCCAATCTGGTGTTCAATAAGCAGGTCAACCAACTTGTCACCATTAATCAGCGTGATAGGCGGCGCACCTGGTTCAAATGCCACCTGAGTTGCACCCTTAGAAAAATTCCCTGTCGTGATAATTGTTCCTCTGACTGCCTGGAAGCGATACAGCGAACCGCGCAGTGCATCTAACACCGTCCGCTGCACGTTAGTTTTCTGACGTTTGGCTTGAACCACTTCCCGCACAGAGGTAATGCCTAATTCAATATCTGCCACCACATCGACACCTTTATCGTTCGTTGGCGAAGTTACCGTGACATTCTGGTAATTCATCGCTTCTAAGAGCAACTTAATGAGATGCTCGAAGGCAATGGGGTTCATCGTCGAGAGCAGTTCCTGCATACTTGCCCGGACATTGGCTTTCTGGTTCTTAACCAGCATCAGGATTTGCTGCTGTTCATCTGAACTGTCGGTGTCTTCTGCCCCTCCCGTCTGGTTCAGGTAGGCTAACCCCGTGTCAGTAATGCTGTAGGTTGTACCTGTCTTGGTTAGATATTCTCGTTCTAACAGATTTATTAGCCGCCGTCCCAAGGTATCTTTGATAGTGCTGTCGGTGCCAAAACGAGAATAGCGCTTGAGGTAATCCGCCCACTCTGGCAAAAAATCGCCCCGGCGTCCGGTTCCCTTTTGTGCAACAATTGTTAGCAGCTTCAGCAAACCTTCACCCTCATCGACCAGAGCGATCGCATCGCCTTGAGGATTGGCAATGAAATCCCGTCCTTGGTCGGTCAGGTTCATCCGCCCTGTACTATCTTCACTCAATAGTTCGTAAGTGCAAGCTAAGAGCCAGTGTCCGTAGACGTGCCGGGGGTTAACTTTGCCTGCCGTTGTTTGCCAAATGTTCTGGGCTAATTTACGGTCATTTCCCTGAAGTCGTTGAGAAATCCAAGTGTCTGGATTTGTCCAATCTTCAGGGGCTTGAGGACTACCCCAGAGTGTTTTTAGGGTCGAACGTAGTCCGGTAATTTGCGAGCGCTCTAAACCATCCCAAATTGGTAAGACCAAGCGAACTTCAGAATACAACGGAAACAGGGGGATTCGCACCCGTCGCTCTTGTTCGGGCTTGGCTGCTGGTAAGGATTCATCAATCGACCAATCTCTTAATCCGAATACACCAGGTTTAACCCGAATGAAGCGACCAAAATAACCTTTCCTTTTTATGTCTACTGCCAGAATCGCATTGAGCGTGGCGTCAGGAGTCTTGCCCTCAGTTTGAATCAGCCCTTCAGAGAGCGCCCGTTGCGTAATATCCTTGTAATGAAGCGGAGTGCCTGCTGCTTCAAGAATGGTGACGGCGGCTTGGGCAAATGATATGGGAACGGGTTTAGCCTCTTTACTCACAGACTTCAGGTAACTGCCTTGATAACAGATGGTATTTCATGTTTCTTTATAACGCTATGTAGTGGGGAGCGATCGCACTCCTGAACTCCCTGAGCGGATTAAGATTCCAATTGGATAACCTCTTCAATTTTAGGGGCGAATCTGCCCTTGGAATTATGTTTGGGAGTAAGTTGATGTTGGGCATGGTGTTGGTTAAGGTCAGCCTCTCGTTCGTTTAAGACCCGTTCAATCAAGGCTTGGTTACGCTTGGTAATCTTCTTGAGAGGGGAGACGCCGATGAACCACTTGTCCTGCTTGTCCTGCTCTTGACGATTTGGGTCATTATTGAAGTCCATAATGGCGTCGATCGCCCTATTGACATAAGCCTCGGAAGCCTCGGAACTCCGTTGTTTGGGTTCTCTTTGAGTTGATGAGGGGAAAGGAGGTGCGGTGGCGGGTTGGGGAGGTGAAGTTTTAGCCGCTGGTGCTGGTTGTTCGAGGTGATCGGTGAGTCGGGTGATGGCGGCTGTAAGTTGAGTGATAGCGTCAACAGAGACGGTTTCAGTCGTTTCCTCTGGCTGGCTCTGTTGGTCGTCTGATGCTGCTGGAGATGATTCCTGATGGTCTTGGAGGCGTTGAGAAATTGTCGCCTCAAGGTTTTCAACGTCGTCAAGGGGTTCGACATCCAGTTGTTGAGCCAAGCGTAGTGCGACCTCTGCTAGCTTCAGCACTTGAGAGAAAGTATCCTTTTGATTAGGAGCATTGAGAGTCTCGGAAAATTGTTGTAGACGAGTGCGATCGCCTTCATAAACTCTCATCTGAACAGTTTTATCGTCTTTGGGTACTCTTATAGGTTCAACTTTATCTTGAAACTGATCTAGAACTTTAACTCCAGGTTCTCTTAGTTTCACGCCCTGGCGCTTGCCATTGTACTGGGCAATAA
>CAKZMA010000489.1 GCA_937127375.1 uncultured Coleofasciculus sp.
GCAAAGTCATTCGTTTAAGGGCTTACTTTTTAGACCTTCCGGTACTAACCAAGCAATGGCGAGATTATCTGTATGTGCGGAAGCAACGGATCTCCGATAAATTTCTGGGTTTGGATCAGGCAATCATCCATACCTCCTACGCCGATGCCAAAAGACTGGTTGAAACTATACCCCAACAACGAGACAATTATTTGGGTCCGTTGAAGATCAATGCTCGCAGTTATTTTCTCGGTCATCCCTTATGTTTAGGAACCAATGGTGATGAACATGCCGGAATTCGAGCGTTATTTTTTCACGCTTTACCGGAACCCGAAGAAATAACAGAGGTATTAGCAAAGCTAATCGATGAAGGACTAGCTACGGCGACAAAGCAGGGAAGCCTAAATGTTAAAACTGACTTACCCAAAATGATCGTTGCCCTATTACACGAACTAATTCTGAACCTCAAATTATCTGAAGAAGAAATTGCTGGGTCAGTTAGCTATATTGGCGGGCTGGGATTAGCGACTGTTCCCAATCTTATTCATAACACACTGTTGAGAAATAAAACGCGATCGCACATTCAGCATCGCCAAGGGTTAGTCGAGGCGTACAAAAAATCTCCCAAGTATCAAGAGTATCTGGCGTTCGGGGCGACGCATCAGTTAAATGAACAACAGGTTGTCAATAATCTGTTTGATATGATCCACGTTGCCGGAACTGCTGGAACCAGTGATCTCCTTGCCTCTGTGTTCGGTGTTTTATGTCAAGATGAAGCCTTGAGAGCAAATGTTAATGCTGAGATTGATACCGTTTGGGATGGTCAAACTCCCCCAAATGCTCAAACCTTAGCCCAACTGGAATTGACTGAAAAGGTAATTTTTGAAACAGCCCGTCTTTATCCACCCGTTCGTTTTCTCAATCAAATGTCTACCGAACCAATGGAAGTAGAAATTGGCGGTCAGCGATGTCCATTCCAAAAGGGAACTCGTCTAGTCGCTTCCCTGTTTACAGCGAATCGCGATCCTGACAAATATGAAGAGCCAGATACATTTAAAACCACACGAGATTATAGCGATATTTTATCCTGGAATGGCTCGAATCAGGAACGCAACTGTCCGGGCAAATCCTTATCGATTGCCATCGTAAAACTGTTCTGTTTATATGCGTTTAAACACTATCAATGGCGTTCTGTTTCTGGTGTAGAATGGGATATGAAAAAGTTTGCTCCCTTTAAGCCAAATCTAGTATTGAATGGCTTTGCACGGCGAGCCAACTAATTGGTAGGTACTGCCTTGGCGAATACCGTTTTACCTCGATCAACAAAGATAAAAACAAATCATGCTAACCATTGAAACTCGGCAACTTAACGATATCGGCGCTTGGATGAAACAAGACAGGTCAACTGATTTCCCTGACATTCTGAAAGGGGTCTTTTTTATGGATGGGAATCCTTTTCCCGATGATTGTCTGACATTAGAAGGTGGTCAATGGGACGCGAGGAGTCGAACATTATTAGTCTCTGTGTTTGCTCCATTTCAGTGGACATTTAGTGTTTCCGATAAAGGGCGTCGGTTACTCAATATTGTTAATTCAACCAAATTAACCTATAAAGTTCAGTTCGATGAAACCTTCCGCCACGCCCAAATCACCCCGATTGTGTTCGGATTCGGTTTACCCAAGTGGATTGCAGAATTCACAATGACTCAACTGGATGACGACATGCAAGGCAATACCTGGGAGCGAAAAAACTCTTGGTTGTTAGGACTCTCCGACGCTTGGGGATATACACTCAGAAAGATTTTGGATCAAAATCGTCAGTATACTCCCACGTTCTCTAACCTACAGCCAAGCGTTCCCAATGAGTTTTTGGTGATTAGCAAAAATGAATAAAACCCTGTTCTTTTTAGCGGATTTTAACCTGAAGTGGGCAAGCCAAATCAACCCTAAATAGCACGCTCCTTAAGGTGGGTGGGCAATGCCCACCCTACGGTATAGCGGGTGATTAATCCAAAGTTACCGTGAGGTAGGCAAGTCAAATGAACCCTAACAACAGCGATTAATATCCCAAGGTTAAAGCACCGGGACGCCTGGGATCAGATGCACCGTTTAAGGTTTGATCAACTAACATAATACTTTGGGTACTTCCCATGGTATTCGTAACCGTCATCTGATGTCCTTTTTCCTCTAACAGGCGTCTCGTGTCTTCATTTAACCCTTGTTCAATCATCAACTGATCCGGAAGCCATTGATGATGAACCCGAACCGCATTTGTGGCTTCAGCAACATTCATGTCATGATCAATCACATTCAAAATAACCTGTAATACCGTCGTGATAATCCGACTTCCCCCCGGACTTCCTGTCACCAGAAACGGCTTTCCCTCTTTTAAGACAATTGTTGGTGTCATAGAACTGAGCATCCGTTTTTCCGGTTCAATGGCGTTAAATTCTCCACCAATCAAGCCAAAGGCATTGGGTACTCCTGGCTTGGCGGAAAAGTCATTCATTTCATTATTGAGCAGAATTCCTGTCCCCGGAACCGTTATTTTACTGCCATAACTAAAGTTTAGGGTATACGTATTCGCCACAGCATTACCCTGATTATCTATAACTGAATAATGAGTGGTATTGTTGCTTTCTATAAACGGATTAGGATTACCCGGAGCGATTTCTTGACTCGGCGTTGCTTGAGTTAAATTAATGTTACGGCGTAGCTGTTCAGCATAGGATTTAGAGATTAACCCGGAAATCGGGACAGACACAAAGTCAGTATCCCCTAAATATTTAGACCTATCCGCATAAGCGAGTTTCATGCTTTCGGTCATCAAATGAATGGTTTGAGCCGTATTCTGTCCCAGTTCACTCAGAGGAAATGCTTCTAAGATATTCAGCAATTGTACCAGATGAATTCCTCCCGAACTGGGTGGTGGCATGGAGTAAATTTCATAGCCGCGATAAGTACCGCGAATTGGTTCTCGAATAACGGGTTGATACTCGGCTAAATCCGCCTTAGAAATCAAGCCATCATTGGCTGCCATCTCTGTCACAATCGCATCAGCGATCGCGCCATGGTAAAATGCCTTTGATCCTTCCCTAGCAATCAGTCTCAAACTCTGAGCTAAATCCCTTTGCATCAGAGTTTCGCCAATCTGATACGGTTCTCCTCCAGGTTTATAAAAGATTGCCAAACTTGCAGGATAAGCTTGCATCCGTTCTTTCACAGCAACTAAGGAACGATGCAAATATTCGGAAACAGGGAAGCCATTTTCGGCTAATTCAATCGCAGGTTGTAACGCCCGTGCTAAAGAAATTGTTCCGTATTTTTCCAATGCCATAGTTAACCCAGCAACGGTTCCAGGAACACCAACGGCTGCATGACTATAGCGAGATTTTTCAGGATCAACCTCACCCGTTTCATCCAGAAACATATCACGAGTTGCCGCTTTTGGGGCTTTTTCCCGATAATCAATGGCAATGGTTTGATTGTCATTGGCTAAATGAACCAGCATAAATCCACCGCCGCCAATATTTCCCGCACTGGGTAATGTAACCGCCATTGTAAATCCCATGGTTACAGCAGCATCAATGGCATTTCCACCCTCTTTCAATACAGCTAAACCTGCTTCTGTAGCATAGCGTTCTTGAGAGGAAACCATGCCATTTTCCGCGATAACCGGATGAAAGATATCCCTGGGGCTATAAATGGGGACATCTTGAGCGACAACTTGGGTACAAATCAGACTCACTGTAGCCAGGAGAATCAGGATTTGTTTCGGATAGCGAGAAAAGCGATAACCTCGGATAGTGAGTATTTTTATCCTTTGCTGAAAACGTTTCACAATTGGAATAAAATAGAGTGATTTAGGCAGGAATTACAAATTGTAGGGGGCAGATTTAGCCACAATTGTAGGGGCGAGTTTAGCCATAATTGTAGGGGCGAGTTTAGGGACTGTAGGGGCGGGTTTAGGGACTGTAGGGGCGGGTTTAGGGACTAA